>JACCZL010000067.1 GCA_013695975.1 Chloroflexota bacterium | reverse complement strand
GGAGGAACTCATCGAGGGTCAGCCGTCGCTCGGTGGTTGCCATCGCGGCCTCCCTGCTGGTCTAGCTGGCGCCAGTATAGCGGCCACGGCCGGGGGCGTTGAAGAACTCGATCGGCAAGAACTCGATCGGGTCGCCGTCACGGGTCGAGCGATCCTTGGCAACGGGTCGCTTCCCGCTTGCGCTTCGCCCTGACACATCCCCACGGTCACGCGCTGGTACGTTATTGTAGACTGCATGGCAGTGGGGGACGCCTTTGGGAGCACCCGGCACCCACCTGCTGATCGATCGGCTGGTGTTCCAGCGATACCTCCTGCCACGCCCTGGCTCGGTGAAGGAGCCCGTGACCACCACTGCCATTCCCGAAGCTCAACAAGATCATGCAGCGACTACCACCTCCGTCCGGTGTGAGGCAGCGTCGCGTTTGGGCGTAGGCTTCAACACGCTTCGCTTGCCTCCCGAGCTCGTGGATGACCTGCGCCGTTGGGGGATTTCGGAACCGAATGAGCTAGCTATCCTCGCGGCCGCCTCGTTCGAGATTTCCGCGGGCGCCGCGTCGATGTGCGGTCTCTGCCCTCCGAACAGCGTGCTCAAGAGGTTGGCCGACTGGCTCTATGGCCGCTACGTCGTCTCGGACGTTCCGCGGATAGACCTATCGGTACACTGTGACGGCGGTGCTCGGGTCTATCGGCTGAGCCTCATGGCGTCGAACCTCTGGATCGACTCCCGAATGACGTTGCCAAACTCGGACGTCGAAACCATCGACGAGGTCCTCGAAGCCGCGCTTCTCGGGCACCCATGCGGGATCGATAGTTCATCGGGTGCAGGTCGCAGCGTCCCTGTTGCAGTCGCCGAAGCCGTCCTTCTCGGGCGCGCTTCTGTGGTCGAGGCGACCTTCCGGGCCAGGTGTGGCTACGAGGATAAGGTCGATCCGTTCGCCGACCTTCGAGCACTCATCGCTGAGCTTGGCGATCCGACCAGAGAGATGATCGAGGCGCGGTTCGCCTTACGCAGCGAGCGCCCTGCGACCCTTGAGGAGATCGCGCGTCCCCTCGGCATCACGCGAGAGCGTGTCCGCCAGCGAGTAGAGAAGGCGATCACGCAGCTCCAGCACCCGCTTGAGCTCGCCCGGCTTCATCGACTCATCGCCCTTGTGGACCGGTACGCCATGCGCCTGGATGCTTTCCCAACTGATCCCGCGCTCGCACAACAACTGGAGCTCGACTTTCCTGCTGCCACTCGGCCCGTTTCGCCGTGGCTCCAGCTCCTGGTGGAGATCCGTCCGACCGGTTGGACGAATCCCACGCGACCGCCTCCTCCGGGGCTCACGGAGGCGGTTGTCGCCACCTTGGCCCGCTACGGACCGATGCTGCTCGAGGAGCTGGCGGCTTGCGTAGCAGCCTTGTGCTCAGCGGAGAACGATATCGGTCTCCTCGCCAGAGTTCGCACCAGCGGTGCGTGTGTCGCCCGACCAGACGGCACCTACGAGCTCTTGTCGGAACCGATCCGTGGCATTCCCGATGAGCGGCTGCGGCGCCTCCACTCGATCATCGGTGTGCTCCAACGCGACGGCCCGAGTCACTTCACGCGCGTTGCCGATGAGGTCAATGCCCGCCTGATCCCGCGGTATGCCATGACCGAGCGAAACGTCCATGCTTGGCTCAGCCGCTACCAGAAGTTCTTTATCTGGGCAGGTCCCGGGACGTTTGCGCTGCGCGACCACGGCGTCGGCATACAGTCCGAGAGGGGCGGGCCCGAGCTTCCGGCCGAGTACCGCCCGGCCCGACGGAAAGGGATCGGCGACGAGATCGTCCTGCTGCTACTCGAACGCGGCCCCCTGAGCATCGAGGAGATCAAGCAGCACATCCTGCCACGGTTCCACGTCGATCCAACGTCCGTGGAAGCCGCCGTGCATCAGGACCAGGCGATGCGATTCACCGTCAGACCCCATGGGCTCGTCGACCTCCGTGGCGAAGCCGAAGCCGCACCCGCCCGCCAACAGCGGTGGGTGCGAATCACCGACGCGCAGCTCGATGCGCTGCTGCCGCGCGCTCGCGAGCTCCGGGACCGGCTGCGCGCGGATGCTCAGGCAGGGTATGCGCGCTTGGACGGAGCGGCTCTCTTCAATCACGCCGTCGTCGCAGCGCTTCTCGGCCTGGATCGCGATCTCGTTTCGCTCCAAGCCGCACCGGCCAGTAAGAGCGTGCCAGCAGGCGCGTGGGCCGCGGTCCACGCGATGCGCGGCAACTCGGATGAGCCGTCGTGATACCGGCTGCCACGACTCCGCGAGGCGGTCGTTACACGGTTCAGGACCCGGTGTTCCACCTGATGCTCTGGGCGATCCAGGAGAGCCAGCGTTTCCGTCGTTGGGATAGCTTTCGAGAGTACGTCTACGAGAACCTCCCGTTCGGTTCGCGGTCGACCCGAGCCCGCTTCACTTCCGAGGTCCTCAGGATCTTCCCCGGTGAGAATCTCGACGCCATGCCGGCTAAGAGCGACCGACAATAGGGGCTACTTGAGTCGACGAGTAGTGGGGCGGGTGGGCCAGCGGTAGCGCAGCCGGGCGCGTTGGATGAGCTGACGGAGGACCACCAGGGCGGCGGCCAGGAAGAGGGAGAAGTCCACGACCGGCCGGAGCTTTTCGGTGCAGCGGAGGAGCTTGCCGTAGCCGTTCATTTTGGGGTCAGCCAGGCA
>JACCZL010000035.1 GCA_013695975.1 Chloroflexota bacterium | reverse complement strand
AGTCCGCCCGCCGCCGCGGCGGCCTCCTTCGACCAGGCCGATGAGGTGGAGGCCAAGGCCGAGGGGGCCGTCACCTGGTACACCTCGACGCCGCTCCGCCAGGCTCAGAATGTCGCGACCGCCTTCGAGCGCAAGTACGGCTTCAAGGTCGAAGTCTTCCGTTCCGGTGGCGAGCAGGTCATCCAGCGCTTCCTGACCGAGGGGAGCGCCGGCCGCATCGCCGTCGACGTCCTGACCGCTTCGGACCCGGCCGCGTTCAACGACATGATCGCGAAGAATCAGCTCGTCCGCTTTCGCCCGCGGTTCTCGGACCGCGTGCCCGCGTCGGCCCGGAACGCCGAGGGCTACTGGACTGCGCAGCGGCTGAACCTGGCCGGGATGGCCTACCGTGACGACCAGGTCTCGGCGGCCGACGCCCCGAAGAAGTGGGCCGACGTGACCGACCCCAAGTACAAGGGCAAGCTGGTCCACGCCGATCCGAGCTTCACGGCCATCGCCCTCCAGATCGTCGGGACCTTCGCCCGCGAGCGGGGGTGGGACTACTACGAGGCCCTCCAGCGCAACGACATGATGATCGTCCAGGGCCACCAGCAGTTGGCGCAGACCCTCGAGTCAGGCGAGCGGACGGTGGCAGCCGAGGCCGGCGACTCGGACATCTGGGACGCCCGCCGCCGCGGGGTCAAAGTGACGATGGTCTACCCCGAGGACGGGGTCTTCGTGATCCCGGCCCCGACCGCGGTCATCCAGGGCGCGCCGCACCCGGCCGCGGCCAGGCTGCTAGCCGAGTTCATGCTCTCGGACGAAGCCCAGGCCCTCTTCCCCCAGGAAGGCTTCTACGCCGGTCGCTCAGACTTGCCTCCGCCGGAGGGTAACCCGCGCCTCGACCAGCTCAAGCTCATCGAGGTCGACCTCGACTACATCGGCCGCGAGACCCAGCAGATCAAGCAGAAGTTCGGAGACATTTTCTCGTGAGGGGCCCGCCCGTAGGGGCGCGATTCATCGCGCCCTTCTCGGGACGAGGGCGCGATTCATCGCGCCCCTACCAGAGATGCCGATCCATCGGCGGACCGTGTACGAGGGGAGAGCCATGAGCGAAGGGTCGGCGTCCATCCCGCGCCCGGTGCCGGCGGGCGCTGCCCCGACGTCCTTCTTCCCTCGCCTCGACGCCGTCGTCATGCTTCTCGGCGTGGCGACGCTGCTGGTCCTCGTCGTCGCGCCGCTCGTCCTGCTCGTGCTGGGAAGCGTTACCCAGGAGGGGGCGTTTACCCTCGAGCACTTCGCGGGCGCCTTTTCGCGCCCGGCCTACTACAACGCCTTGCTCAATTCGCTGATCCTCGGCGCCGGGACGGCCGCCCTGAGCGTCCTGGTCGGGGCGCCGATGGCCTGGGCCGTCAGCCGCACGACGATGCCGGCCAAGAACCTGGTCCGAGTGCTCGTCGCCATCTCCTACATCACCCCGCCGTTCCTGAGCGCGATCGCCTACGTGATCCTGCTGGCGCCCAATTCCGGGGTCTTCAATCGCTTCGTGGTTGGCCTATTCGGGGTCGAGCGCGGGCCATTCAGCGCCTTCACGATGTGGACGATGATCTTCGTGACGGCCCTCCACACCTTCCCCTACGTCTTCCTGCTCACCAGCAGCGCCCTCGAGTCGGTCGACGCCTCACTCGAGGAGTCGGCCCGCATCCTCGGCTCTGGGGTCTGGCGCAACACGGTCGAGATCACCCTGCCGATGGTCACGCCAGCGATCCTGTCGGGGGCGCTGCTGGCATTCATCAATGCGATTTCCCTCTTCGGCTCGCAGGCGATCCTGGGCTTGCCGGGGCGGGTCTTCACCCTGCCGACCAGGATCCAGGCCCTCTTCACCTACCCGCCCCAGTACGGCCTGGCCTCGGCCCTCTCGATCGTGCTGGTCCTCCTGACGGTGCTCGCACTCTACCTCCAGCGCGGTTACCTCGAGCGGCGCTCGTTCGTGACGGTCGGCGGCAAGGGCGTCCGCCCGGAGCTGGTCGAGATCGGTCGCTGGAAGTGGGTCGCGCTCGGGCTGTGCGGGCTCGTCTTCCTGGCCGCGGTCCTGCTGCCGTACCTGTTCCTCGGCCTGACCTCGCTCAGCCGGACCTGGGCGTTGGGGCTTTCGGCCGGCAACCTGACCTTCGAAAACTACCGCTTCGTCCTCTTCGAGTATGAGGTGACCCGGAGGGCGATCATGAACAGCCTGCTGCTGGCCTCGGCGGCGGCGACGATCGCCATCCTGCTCGGGTCGATCCTGGCCTACGTCGATCTCCGCGGGACGGTCCGCGGGCGCAAGATCCTCGACTACCTGTCCCTGATGCCGCTCGGGCTGCCGGGGATCGTCCTGGCCGTCGGCATCCTGCTGGTCTGGCTGCGGCTGCCCTTCGACGTCTACGGGACACTGACGATCCTCTTGATCGCCTACCTGACCCGCTTCCTTCCGCTGGCGGTCCGCGCGGCAAACGCGGCCCTCCGCCAGGTCGATCCGAGCCTGGAAGAGACGGCGCGGATCACCGGCGCGTCCTGGCTCCAGACATTCGGGAGCGTCACCCTGCCGCTGACCCGCTCGGGCCTCTTCGCCGGCTGGATCCTGGTTTTCGTGCCAGCCCTGCAGGAGCTGAGCGCCTCGATCCTGCTCTTCACCGGGCCGACGATCACCCTGGCGGTGGCCGTCTTCAACCTCTACGACAACGGCCTGCTCGAGCGGGTCGCGGCCCTGGCGATCGTCAATACGCTGATCATCAGCCTGGCGCTCCTGGCGGCGCAGTGGCTGGCCCGCCGCGGCACGACGCAGGTCGCGCGGACCAGCGAGATCGGGGTCGGGGGCGGCTAGTGGCCAGGATCGAGCTGGACGGGATCAGCAAGGGGTTCGGCGGGAAGGTGGCGGCCGTCCACGAGCTGACCCTGGCGGTCGAGGACCGTGAGTTCGTGACCCTGCTCGGACCGTCCGGCTGCGGCAAGACGACCACCCTGCGGATGCTGGCCGGCTTCATCAAGCCCGACGCCGGCACGATCACGGTCGGCGGGCGGGTCCTCTCGGCGCCGAGCGGGGTTGTCCCGCCCGAGCGGCGGCGGATGGGGATGGTCTTCCAGAACTACGCCATCTGGCCGCACAAGACAGTCTTCGACAACGTGGGCTTCGGCCTGCGGGTCCAGCGGCG
>JACCZL010000028.1 GCA_013695975.1 Chloroflexota bacterium | reverse complement strand
TGCACAGTCCCGAGTTCCTGGCGAACCCGTACCCCTTCTACCGTCACCTCCGCGCCACCAGCCCGATCTGCTGGGCCGGTGACCAGGTGGGCTGGCTGATCACGCGCCACGCCGACATCTCGGCGATGATCCACGATCCGCGCCTCGCCAGTGGGCCGCTGACCACTGCGCTGTACCAGGACCTCCCGCCGGAGGCGGTCGAGGCCGCGGCCCCGTTCCGAGCGACGATGGAGCACAATATGATCTGGCAGGATCCGCCAGATCACACCCGCTTGCGCGGTCTGGTGAGCAAGGCATTCACCCCGCGGATGGTCGAGGCGCTTCGGCCGAAGACTCAGGCTGTCGCCGACGATCTGCTCGATCGAGTCCAGGGCGCCGAGCGGATGGACGTGATCCAGGATTACGCCTACCCGCTGCCGGCGCTGGTGATGATGGATATGCTCGGCCTGCCGACGGAAGACCTCGACCAGCTCAAGGCGTGGAGCGACGATGGGGTCGACTTCTTCGCGAACGCCCGTTACGCGACCGAGCCGCTCGAGTTGGCGACTCGGGCCGGCGAGAGCTTTCGCGCGATAACCGAGTACTTCGCCGACGTCGTGGCCCGGCGGCGCCGCGCGCCCGAGGACGACCTCATCAGTGCCATGATCGCCATCGAGCAGGCTGGCGACCGCCTCAGCGAGCAGGAGATGCTCGCGACCTGCGTGCTGTTGCTCGCGGCCGGCCACGAGACGACGGCCAATCTGATCGGCAACGGCGTCCTGGCGTTGCTGCGGCACCCGAGCCAGTTGCAACTGCTCCGCGATGACCCGTCGCTCCTGGCTCAGGCCACCGAAGAGCTCCTGCGCTATGACACGCCGATCCAGTTTATCCGGCGTGTCGCAACCGCCGACGTCGAGATCGCCAACGCGACGATTCGACCGGGCCAGGTCGTGATGCTGCTGTTGGGCGCGGCCAACCGCGACCCGGACGTCTTTGCCAACCCGGAGCAGCTCGACGTCACACGTCAGCCGAGGCCCCATTCGCTGTTCTTTGGCCTGGGCCACCATTTCTGTCTCGGGGCGCACCTCGCCCGTCTCGAGGCCCGGCTCGCCTTTGCCACACTGCTCCGCCGCCTGCCGCGGCTCGCCCTCGCCAGCGAGGCCCTCGAGTGGAATCCGAACCCGATCTTCCATGGCCTAAGGGCGCTGCCGGTCACGTTCTAGCCTCGACTACGCGAACGCGGGCATCACCTCGTCCACGAAGAGCTTCAGATCGTCTAGCTCCTGGAAGCGGGGGAAGGTCAGCACCGCGAAGTCGAACCCGAGGGCCGCGAGCTCGGCAAGCTGCTCTCGCACCGCTACCGGGTCGCCGGCCACTGGGTGTGAGTTGGGTCGGCGGCACTGCTCGGCCAGCTCCAGCGCCGCTGAGTGGGAGCGGGCGATGGCGACTCGGATGCTCAGCGTCTTGCGCAGGCTGCCGAAGTCGCGGCCCGCCGCCTCGCAGTGCTGGCGCAGCACATCCAGTTGGTGGCGAAGCTCGTCGATCGGCCCAGCGATGGTGTTCCACCAGTCGGCATGGCGCGCCACCACTCCCATGGCGCGCTTCTCGCCAGACATCCCCAGCATCAGAATCGGCGGGGTCTCAGAGCGCGGCTCGCAGTAGGCCTGCTCAACCCGGTAGTACTCCCCGTGGAAGGTGACGGGCGCCTCGCGCCACATCGCCTTCATGATCTGGACCGCTTCGTCGGTCATGTCGACGCGGACGCGGGGCGAGGGAAAGTCGAAGCCGTAGGCGCGGTACTCGCCCTCGAACCACCCGGCGCCGTATCCCAGGATCAGGCGGCCGGAGCTCAGCCAGTGGAGACTCGCCGCCATCTTCGCCATCAGCGCAGGCTGCCGCCATGAGTTGCACATCACGACCGTTCCCAGCTTCGGGCCGGGGTAGCGCGCGGCCACCCAGGTCAGGTGCGTCCAGCACTCCAGCCGGAACTCGTCGGAGTAGGCGAGATGGTCCGAGATCCACAGCGACTGGAAGGATTGAGCGGCGACATCCAGCGCCCGGTACAGGTCGGACAGGTACTCCCGCGGCCGGATGACCTCAATGCCTCGGTCTCCGGACGGCGGATGGTAGCCAAATTCCATGCGGCTCACGAGCGAAGATCTCCTTCCTGTACCGTTGGGTTACGTTGGAAAAACATCGATGCCATCGATAGAGTAGGTTCTCGGGCGTCTCGTCACAGCTCGATCCGCCAGACCCCGTGGCTCGTCGCCGCCAACAATGCCTGACCACCAGGTGTCAGGAGCAGGTCGGTCAGGTCAGTCGGCCCACTGCTCAGGTCGGTCCATGACGCTCCGCCGTCATCCGACCCCTTGACGACGTTGTTCGAGAGGGCGGCGAACACCTGATCGGGCGTCCAGGGCTCGTACGCGACGCCCATCAGGGCCGGCCCGGTCGCGGACACCAGGACGGCGCTCCAGGTGGCCCCGTCGTCGTCGGTCCGGAAGAGCTTGCTGCCCCCCGGCGGCGCGCCGGCGTGCGCGGCCAGGTACCAGCGGCCGGGCTGGCTGCCCATGCCGCCGACCAGCCGCGAGGGGAACAGCGGCTTCGGGTGGAAGCGGAGGCTCCAGGTGAGGCCCTGGTCGACGCTCTGATCGAGGCTGTCGCCCGTCAGGACGTCGCGCCCGGCGTAGCAGCCGGCCGTCCGGAGCAGCCGGGCCGGATTAGTTGGATGAGGGACGAGGATCGGGACGCTGAACGTGCAGGTCGCGCCAAGGGTTGGTCCCTCGATCTTCGTCCAGGTCGCGCCGCCGTCCAGGCTTCGGTGAACCTGGAAGGATGCGCTGAACTGGGCACGCGCGGCGAAGACCACGTTCCGGTTGGCGGGGCTGACGGCGATCGCCAAGACCTGGAGGCCCCCGGTCGGGAGGACCGGCGTCCAGGTCGCACCGGTGTCCGTCGTCTTGTGTACGTGAGCCCCGGCGGCTGCGAACAGCGTGTGGGCGTCGGAAGGGTCGATCGCGATGACCGTCGGTGCGGCCGGCGTGCTCAGCGGCGTCCAGGTGAGCCCCGCATCCTCGCTGCGGAACAGCCCGGCCGCGCCCCAGGCGAAAGTCGTCCCTAGTGTCGTCTGACTGAGCCGTTTGATCGGGCCGGCCAGGGTCGGTATCCAGGACTGGACGACGCTCCAGCCGCCGTTCGGACTCGTCTGCCAGCGGTGCAGGACGCCAGTCAGGCCGCCCGGCGTGCCATCGCCGAGCGTGGCGAACAC
>JACCZL010000025.1 GCA_013695975.1 Chloroflexota bacterium | reverse complement strand
ACCCGAAGGGGCTGCGGCGGTACGCCGAGACGCGACTGATCGGCTTCCCTGAGGTCCAGGAGCTAGGGCGGGCTTACGATCGCGAACACCCGAATGCCTTCGAGGAGGAGGTCGCGGCTGGCCGGGCGGCGGACCTGGCAGTGCTCTGCTACACGTCCGGAACGACCGGCAATCCTAAGGGAGCAATGCTCACCCACGCCAACCTGCTGGCGGCCGTGCGCAACCTCGTGGGCATCGACCCGATTGCGCCAGGGGACGAGTACGTCTCGTTCTTGCCGTGCGCCTGGATCGTCGAGCAAGTGTTCGGCGTCGCCCTGGCAGTCAGCGAGGGCATGATCGTCAACTTTCCCGAGGAGCCCGAGACGGTCCAGCAGAACATCCGCGAGATCGGCCCACAGATGATGCTGGCAGCGCCTCGGATCTGGGAGAACCTGCTCTCGACCGTCCAGGTAAAGATGCAGGACGCGAGCCGGGTCAAGCGCACGATCTACTAGTGGGCGATGGGGATCGGCTACGCGGTCGCCGACCGCCGCGTGGACGGCACAGCGATCCCGCCCTGGCTCGGGCTTCGGCACCGGCTCGCGGACGGGCTGGTTTTCCTGCCGCTGCGGGACCACCTCGGGTTGGCCGAGCTGCGCCGCGCCTACACCGGTGGGGCCGCCCTCGGGCCGGACTGCTTCCGCTTCTTCCGCGCAATCGGCGTCAACCTCAAGCAGGTCTACGGTCAGACCGAGCTCTCGGGCCTATCGGTGATCCACCGCGACGGCGACATCGACTTCGAGACGGTCGGCAAGCCGATCGGCGAGACCGAGATCCGGATCTCCGACCAGGGCGAGATCACGACGCGGAGTCCGGGCCTCTTCCGCGGCTACTACAAGAATCCCGAGGCGACCGAGCATACGCTCCAGGACGGCTGGCTCCGCTCGGGCGACGCCGGCCTGTTCGACGAGAAAGGCCACCTGGTCGTCATCGACCGGATGGCCGACGTGATGGTGCTAGCCGACGGGAGCAAGTTCTCGCCGCAGTACATCGAGAACAAGCTGAAGTTCAGCCTCTACGTCAAGGAGGCCGTCATCATCGGCCAGGACCGGCCTTACGTGACGGCGCTGGTCAACATCGATCTGGCCAACGTCGGCAAGTGGGCCGAGAACCACCAGATCGCCTACACGACCTACACCGACCTGGCCCAGAAGCCGCGGGTCTACGAGCTGATCGCCGAGGCGGTGCGGCGGGTCAACCAGGACTTGCCGAAGGTGGCCCGGATTGGCCGCTTCGTCCTGCTCTACAAAGAGCTGGACGCCGACGACGAGGAGCTGACTCGCACCCGCAAGGTCCGCCGCGCCTTCGTCGAGAGCCGCTACGGCGACCTGATCCGCGGTCTCTACTCCGACGACGACGTGATCCACGTGGTCGCCGACATCCAGTACCAGGACGGCCGCCAGGCCCGCATCCGGACCGACATCACGGTCTACCGGGTCGAAGGCCAGGCCGAGCGCCAACTGGAGGCGGTCGGGTGAGTCAGGACCTGATCCTCTTTCTCCAGCTCGTCGCCAGCGGCGTGGCGATCGGGAGCATTTATGCCCTGGTGGCGCTCGGCTTCGTCCTGATCTACAAATCGACCGACGTGCTGAACATGGCCCAGGGTGAGATGCTAATGATCGGGGCCTGGGTCTCGTTCTCCTTGATCGTGGACTACGGGATCCCGTTCGTGCCGGCCTTTTTGCTGACCCTCGTCTTCTCGGTCTTCCTGGGACTGGCCATCGAGCGGGCGGTGTTGCGGCCGCTGATCGGCCAGCCGATCATCTCGGTCATCATGGTCACGATCGGGCTCTCGATCGCCCTGCGGGCGGTGGTGATCGCGATCTGGGGGACCCAGTTCCAGCGCTATCCGACGCCGATCCAGGACTCGGTCGTCAACATCGGGCCGATCCCGATCGCCGAGGTCTACATCTGGTCGCTCGCCACCTCGCTGCTCCTGGTCGGCGGGCTGACGCTGGGGTTCCGGTTCACGCGGATGGGGATCGCGATGCGGGCCGTCGCCGACGATCAGCAGGCGGCGCTGTCGGTCGGGATCAGCGTACGGCGGGTCTTCGCGATGGCCTGGATCATCTCTGCGGTCGTCTCGACGATCGGGGGTATCCTGCTGGCGAACATCCAGGGGGTCGGGATCGCCCTGAGCGCGGTCGGGCTCAAGGCCCTGCCGGTCAGCATCGTCGGCGGGCTCGACAGCATCCCCGGCGCGATCGTCGGCGGGATCCTGATCGGGGTACTCGAGAACCTGTCGTCGGGGTACCTCGACGGCCCGCTCGGCGGTGGCGTCCGCGAGGTCGCCCCGTACATCGTGCTGGTGCTGATCCTGCTGGTCAAGCCGTACGGGCTGTTCGGCAAGGAGCGCATCGAGCGTGTGTAGCGCCATCGCGACGCCGGACGCCCCCCCAATCCCCCCGAATTCGGGGGGATTGGGGG
>JACCZL010000003.1 GCA_013695975.1 Chloroflexota bacterium | reverse complement strand
AGCTTCCGCGCCGCCACCATGCCGCAGAGGCCCGTCTCCCGATCGACGTAGCGGAGCTCGACGCGGCCACCGATGCTGGAGCTAGCCGCGGGTAGACTCGCGACCCCGTCCAGCCCCCACGCCTCGCTGAAGCCGCGGCCGTAGTACAGCAGCTCTGTCGCCGGCGTCGCCGCGATCAGCAGGGACGTCTCCGAGGTCGTGTGGTTCGAATCCAGGTACCGCGCGGCGGAACGCCAGTCAGGGTTCGGCTTGTAGACGGTCCACACATCCTGCTTCGAGAAGTAGCCGACCAAGGCGACCGTACTCACGCCGATGACCGCCGTGGCCGCGACCGTCGTCACCCAGGCGCGCCTGAACCCGGTGACGCCCTCGGCCAACCCCAGGTAGAAGTAGGGCAGTACGACGAGCAGACTCCGCTCGATGTAGGTCCGCCCGAACCCGATCAGACTCACGGCCATGAGACTCAGCGGCAACAGGAAGAGGAAGGCCAGGAGCTCGATCGAGTGTCGTGACTCCCGCCAAACCCGCACCAGCCCTCGCGCGAACACGACCGAGAAGATGATCTGAAAGATCACCAGGACCGGGTTCTGCACCAGCCCCCTCAAGTGTGAGTAGGGGCTGAGGCTCCAGATAGCGTTGCCGAAGCTGAACCAGTTGAAGAAGAGCATCCACAACTCCGGCGGCGTAAATGGGCGCAGATGGCTCAGCTCGGTGATGGGCGGCGACCCGTACACGTGGTGCTTGACGAAGAGGAACGACGCCAGGGACAGCGCGATCACGACGTTCATGGACAATACCCTGGTCTTCACCCTGCCCGACCTGAGGCAGATCGCCGAGATGAGGGCCAGATACGCGGTCACGTACAGGTGGGTCAACACGGCCGACCACATCGAGCCGAAGTACACCGTCGACCAGAGCGCACTTCGTGGCGATTCCTCCAGCTTGTGGTAGGCGAACACAGCGAGCAGCACGAGGCACACCGCTGCTGAGTACGGCCTCGCCTCTTGCGAGTACCAGATGTGCACCGGCGAGAGGGCAAGCAGCAGGCAAGCCAGGACCGTCGCGGTTCGACTGACGTATCGAGGGCCGACGAGATAGGTCAGCGCAACGGAGCCCACTCCGAAGATCAGCGGCGGCAGCCTGATGGACAGCTCGGAGTCGCCGAAGAGGGTGATCCAGAGGAACATCAACCCGCTATAGACGGGCGGGTGGGTATCGAGGAGGATCGTCGTCCAGAGCGTTGGCAGTTCGCCGAGCATGACCCGTGTCGCCCAGAGCTCGTCGAACCAGAGACTCTCGGTCAGGTTCGGCAGTCGCAAGAGCAGGGCAAGCGACGCGACCCCAGGCAACGCCAGGGGAATCGAGGGACGGCCACTGCGAAGGCGCGAGAGGATCGAGTCTCGCCGCACGGCAGCCGCTGCTGGCCCGGCCGCCGGGCGGGTTACACTGTCCTTCATCCGAAGGGGGTGCCTCGGTCGCCTCGCTGTCCGTCCGAGCCGTGTCGCCGAGTGCGCCATGCTGCCCCTCGCTGGGAGCCGAAGTCTGGCCGCCCCCGAGGTCGACGTTGCGGCCGGCCAGCCGGTAGTATGGGTCGGACGGCATGCCGTGTCAACGGCGGGCGCAGACCATGTCTGAAGAGGAGGCGCCCACCATGCGAGCGACGCCAACGGTTTTGTTCCACTGTCCGCGCAACGCCCTGCGTCGAGGATCTGGACCGGGGCCGTGAGTAGCGGCGTCGAGCGAGTCGACGTCTGGTCGCTCACCGCCTACTTCTTGAAGCTTGGCGCCATCGGCTTCGGTGGGCCGGCGGCGCTGGCCGGCTTCATGCATCGCGACCTCGTCGAGCGGCGGGGTTGGGTCAGCGAGGACGAGTACGCGCTCGGGCTCGCCCTTGCCCAGATCATGCCCGGTCCACTCGCGGCGCAGCTCGCCATCGCGCTCGGCTACTTCCGCCACGGGGTGCTTGGGGCCACCCTGGTCGGCCTGGCCTTTGTGCTGCCGTCATTCGCGATGGTCGTCCTGATCTCGATGGCCTACGTCGCCTACGGTGGCCTGTGGTGGATGCAGGCGGTCTTCTACGGGATCGGGGCCGCCGTCATCGCCGTCATCGCCATCGCGGCCTACAAGCTGGCCCGCTCGACCAACAAGCGCGACCCGCTTCTCTGGGGTGTCTTCGCCGTTCTGGCCCTGGTAACCGTCTGGGCCCAGGCCGA
>JACCZL010001003.1 GCA_013695975.1 Chloroflexota bacterium | reverse complement strand
AGCTCGACTTTATCCATTTGGTAGGCAGAACGTGAAAGGCAGGGTACGCTTGACTGGCACCTGACTGGCAAGAAAGGGTGAGCCATGCGGAACCTGCCTCCGGCGATGGTACACGTGCCGCGGCCGTTTGCGTGGGTCTTCTCGGAACGGGTGTGGGCGTGGGCCCAGGTGCTGGTGGTCGGGGCGATCCTGGCGCCCGGCAAGCGGACGGTCAGCTCCGCGTTGCGGGTGATGGGGTTGAGTACCGAGCGCCAGTTCCAGAACGATCCTCGGGTGCTCAACCGCGCCAGGTGGTCCAGTCGGGCGGTCAGTTGGCTATTGCTGGTGGCGCTGGTGCGGGTGTTCGTGCCCGCTGGTGGGCCGATCGTGGTCGGCGTCGATGACCATAGCGAGCGGCGGCGGGGCCGCACGATCGCCGCCAAGGGGATCGACCGCGACGCGGTGCGGTCGAGCAAGTCGTTCTTCGTCAAGACCAGTGGGCTGCGCTGGGTGTCGATGCAGCTGCTGGTCCGGATCGCTTGGGCGGAGCGGGTCTGGGCCTTGCCGTGCCTGACGGTGTTGGCGCCGTCCGAGCGCTACGCGCAGGCGCGCGGCCGGCGGCACAAGACGCTGGCGGACTGGGCCCGCCAGATGCTCACGCAGCTGCGACGCTGGCGGCCGGGGCGGGCGCTGGTGGTCGTGGCCGACAGCAGCTACGCGGTGATTGAGTTGTTGGCGGCCTGCGCCGGCCTGGCCGAGCCCGTGACGATGGTGACCCGCTTGCGGCTGGATGCCGCGCTCTATGATCCCGCGCCAGCACGGCCGCCGGGTACCCGCGGCGCTCCGCGCAAGAAAGGCGCTCGCCAGCCGAGCCTGGCCCAGCGGCTGGCCGATCCGACCACCCGCTGGGAGCCGGTCACCGTCCGCTGGTACGCTGGCGGCACGCGCCGGGTCGCGCTGGCCAGCGGCACCGCGGTCTGGTATCACCCCGGGCTGCCGGTCGTGCCGATCCGCTGGGTGCTGATCCGTGACCTCCAGGGGGAATTCGAGCCCCAGGCGTTGCTCAGCACCGAGCTGGCCGTGGCGCCGCCGCGGATCGTGGCGTGGTTCGTGCTGCGCTGGCAACTCGAGGTCACCTTTGAGGAAGCGCGGGCCCATCTGGGCATCGAGACCCAGCGGCAGTGGCCCGACCTGGCGATCCTCCGCACCACCCCAGCCCTGCTCGGGCTGTTTTCCCTGGTCACGCTGGTCGCGCACGAGTTGCTCAACGGGCAGGCGCTGCCGGTCCGCCAGACGGCCTGGTACACCAAGACCCTCCCGACCTTCGCCGACACCCTGGCGTTGGTGCGGCAGCAGCTCTGGCCAGTCACGATTACGTATCTGTCACCCGACACCCCGGAGATGGTCGAAATCCCCCGCGCCCTGTTCGACCGCCTGGTCGATACCCTGGCATTTGCCGCCTGATATGGACAAAGTCGAGCTGAGGATATGTGAAGCTCCTCAGTCCTCCCGAAACGCCGCCTCGATGAGCCCCCAGCCCCGGTCCTGTCGATACGCCTCGGCGACCTCTTGGCGCAGCGCATCGAACTGCTCCTGGCTGCAGTCGAGTTCGGAGGCCAGGCTATTGACCCAGCCCTCAGCCCACTTGAGGTTGCCATGGCCGATTCTCTGAAGCAGCATGGCGCTGAGAGCCAGCGGGAGCAGTCCTGCTTGCTTGTGACCGACTTCCGCCGCCAGGACGCCGAGGTGACCAAAAGTGTTGGCCTCGCCGACCCGATCGCCGAATTGCTGCTTGATCCGCAGGGACTGCTCAAACTTCGCTCGCGCCGCGCCGTGACCTTCTGCAGCGGGGCTCGCTCGTGTTCCCACGGGACGTACCACCCGGCTGCGAAATGCCCACCGATCACCGCCGGACGAGGCTGATCGTGACCAAGGGCATCAGCCAGAGCATGCAGGGTGACCGTGCGCCCGCTCCCCGGCTCGCCGGCCAGAAAGACAACCTTCCCCCGCTTGTCTCGGGCAACGTCCTCATAGAGGTGGCGGGCTCGTTGGATGTCGGCGTGGCGCAACCGTGGGTCGGTTTGGGGGACCTCGGTCCGAACGTTCACGATCGCACTTCCTCGGCCTCCTCAGGCCGGGCGTCGCGAGGATCTACTCTATAGATGCGCTGACGTGCCGTGCGGTTCCATCGGCGATGAGGATGCACGTCGGCCCTCGTCTTTGCCCCCCGGCTCGGTGATCGCAAGCGTGGCCATTGGGCCGCCAATGTCGCACAAACGGTGGGCACCTTGCTAGTTCGTGTCCAGTGAGGGATGAACATCGGCGATTGAGGAGTGATCAAGATCGCTCCATCTTTCGTCACCTCCCCTCTTGACAAATCGAACAAAGGTTCTATTCTGAGAGTTAATTGCGTTCGGGATCGGATCGTCGGGGGGTCCGGTCACCCGTGTTCCGATGCCTGACTACGAATAGCGGGAGTGGCGGATGCTAAGCGTTTGGCGCCGAGCGACCCGACGGGGTGGTCGCTTGCAAGTACTGGCGGATGGCGGCTTCAGCACCAGGGAATTTGGCGTACGCGGCGGCAAGGAACTCCGCGGGTCCCAGGATCAGGATGCCGTTGCGTTGCTCCCCGAGCGGGAAATCACGCGAGTTGTCGGTGACGAGTGTATCCGCCTGTGCCGCCAGAGCAGTTTGCATGATCGGCCAATCGTCCCGGTCTCTCAACCAGTTGAGGTCCTTGCGCGATGTCTGAGCGTAGTCGACCGACCGCAAGGTACGGGCAAGGTCATCCATTACCGCGTTCACACGGCGACGCGACTCTCGAAATCTGCGACGCAGCTCGGCCAGATCGCACCTGTCGCTGACGGCCCGCACAGCAATCCACTCAGTGCGGTTGCGCACGAGCTCGGCGACGATCCAGCTACTCCAATAGACGGTGTAGTAGCCCAGGGCGGCGCCGGCGCTCAGCTGCAGCCGGTAGCCGCCGAGCAAGACCGAAGAATCGAGGACGACGCGCTCGAGGGCGACGCCGCGGTCAGGAGGCCGCGACACCCTGGTCGGCGGTGCGCTGAGATGGACTGTACAGCTCCTGGATCTCCTCCGGAGTCGGGTTCCCCTCGCGATCCAGCTCCATCAGCGACGCTCGCAAGCGTACGAGGTGCTCGACGCTTTCCGAAGCAACCAACTGGCAGCTTGCCTTCGGCCCCTCGGTCAAAGCGCCACGCTCGATCAAACCCTTCACCGTCGACATGGAGACGCCGAGCCTGTCCGCGGCCTGGTCGGCGGTCAAGAACCCACGCGCCGGCAGCGACAGGGCATGCACGACCTCGCGGAGGGCCGCCTCCTCCACGGGGCGGCCGGCGTCAGCCATCTCCCGCGCCAGGTCTTCCAAGACGTACAGGGTTGCTCGCGTCACCACGTCAGGCACCTCGCATGACCAGTGATTGTGTCACGACATGGAACGGCTCGCCAACACGAGCTTGGGAGGTTAGCGATTAGTAGGATGAGATTGAGGCTGCACGCCGAGCTGCACCTGCACACGGCTTACTCGTTCCTGGAGGGGGCTGCCCAGCCGGAGGAGCTGGCCGCCTGCGCGGCCAGGATGGGATATCGGGCGCTCGCGATCACCGACCATGACGGGCTCCACGGGGCGATGGCGTTCGCCCAGGCCTGCGCCGCGGTCGGCCTGCAGC
>JACCZL010000988.1 GCA_013695975.1 Chloroflexota bacterium | reverse complement strand
CCTGCCGGAGGCCCAGGGTCTGCTACGCCGCCAGCCGCAATTGCTGCAGGCTGTCCAGGGCTGGTGTGGCTTGCCTAACGCCAGCATGCCACCCCAACCAGTTCGCCGGCGAGCCCCTCAGCCCTGGACCTCACTTTGTCCAAACTCAAGAACCTCAGCATCGTAGCGGATCTCCATCGGACGGTCCCTCAGTTCCCAGCGATGGCCGCACACACGGCGGCAACGTTTGGGGGCGAGGCGCTGTACTCGGCGCGGTCATGATGCCTTCGTCGCGGCTTCAACGGCCAGGACCTCGACGGTGGTCACGATGGGCGGGAGCTCCTCCTCGGGGATATAATCGTCCTCCCGCTCCAGACCGCGCACATGCAGCGTGATCGCCTCGCGCGCATTGGCGAGCGCCTCCTCCACCGTCTCGCCCTGCGTCGCGCACCCGGGCAAGAGAGGCACGAGCACCGAGTAGCCCCCTGCCTCGGGCTCGGGATACAGCACCACGGTGAATCTTCGCATCACGCCCTCCTAGAGGAGCTTCCTGAACTCATCAGCCGTCAGGCCGGCCTGCTTGAGGATCGCCGAGAGCGTCTTGGGCTTCAAGATCACGCCTCGGTGCATCGCGACGGTGACTTTGCCCGCGGAACTCCGCGAGGCGGGGACTCGAGGCGAAACCGGTGGGTTGCCGTGCCTCGTCAGATCCGCCCGTGATTGTAGGATGTTGGCATGTCGGGCGACAGCAGCGAGCAGGACGCCGGGGACGAGTGCGCACAGGCAGGGGCGGTTCGCGACCTGGGGGCGGATGGCCATACACCCCTGCAGCGCCTGCGCGAGGCGCTCGACCAGCGGGGGCTTGGTCCGAGCGATCTGGAGCGCGTCCCGGAGCCCGATCCGAAGGGGCGGACCCTCGCCGCGGTGCTGATCCTGCTCTACCCGCGCCTCGGCGCCAGCGACGCGCCGGAGCCGTATCTGGTGCTGACGCGCCGGACCGAGGCGCTGGCCCGCCACAGCGGCCAGATCTCGCTGCCCGGCGGGCGCTTCGACCCGGGCGACCGCTCGCTGCTCGGCACTGCCCTCCGCGAGACCCACGAGGAGCTCGGGGTCGACCCGGCCGAGTTGACCATCTGGGGGCGGCTCGAGCCGGAGTGGATCGTCGTCAGCCATTACCTGGTCTCGCCGTTCATCGCCTATGCCCCGCGGCGGCCCGACTTTCGGCCGGCGCCCTCCGAGGTCGCCGAGGTGATCGAGGTTCCGCTGGCCGTGCTGCTCGACCCGACGACGCTGGCCGAGGAGATCTGGGAGATCCAGGGTGTCGAGCGGCAGGTCGTCTTCTACCGGCACGAGGAGCACAAGATTTGGGGCGCGACGGCGCGCGTCCTCGGCAAGCTCGTCGCCCTGCTGACGCCCGAGTCGGCCCAACACGCCATCGCCCGCCTGGAGCCCGGCGCGGTCCTCCCAGAGCGCCAGCCCGGCTAGGGCTGAGTCCGCGGGCCGGGCCCCGAGCCGCGGGGCGGTACAATCGGGCAACGGCATTCGGCCGAACGCCGTCGGCCAATCTGGATCGGGGGTGAGCTTCATGGCCCAGACTGGGGCATCCGCTGCGCGGTCCTCGGCGACCCATCGGCTCGATTGCGACGTGGTCCACTATCGGTGGGACAACAGCATCCCGCCGCGGCTGGAGATCGAGTCGGGGGATACGGTCGTCTTTGAGTGCCGCGACGCGGGCGACGGGTGGTTCAGCCAGAGCTCGACCGCCGAGGACGTGCTGCGCCGAGTCGTCAAAGGACACCCGCTGACCGGACCAGTCCTGGTCCGAGGCGCCCGGCCCGGCGACGTCCTCCAGGTAGAGATCCTGGAGCTCGTGCCGGGTGAGCTGGGGTATACGCTGTTCAGCCCCGGGCGTGGGCTGCTGCCGGAGGACTTCCCAGCGCCGTACCTCAAGCTGTGGGACTTGCGGGATGGCCGTTCGGCCGAATTCAAGCCCGGGATTCGGGTGCCGCTCGAGCCGTTCCTGGGGGTCATGGGCGTCGCGCTCGACGAGCCGGGCGAGCACCTGACGGCCCCGCCTCGGAAGAACGGCGGGAACATGGACGTCAAGCAGCTCACCGCCGGCAGCACCCTCTATCTGCCGATCTGGGTCGACGGGGCCCTCTTCTCGACCGGCGACGGCCACGCCGCTCAGGGCGACGGCGAGGTCTGCATCACGGCCATCGAGACGCGGATGCAGGCCACCCTGCGCTTCACGCTGCGGCGCGACGTCCGCCTCGAGCGGCCAGAGTTGCGGACCGGCGGACCGCTAGCCGCCAGGACCAACCTCGGCCCCCACTACGCCACGCTGGGGATCGAGCCCGACCTGATGGCGGCGACGAAGGGGGCGGTCCGAGCGATGATCGGCTACCTGACCCGCGAGCACGGCCTGGCCCGCGAGGAGGCGTACATCCTCTGCAGCGTGGCCGTCGACCTGAAGATCAGCGAAGTGGTCGACGCACCCAACTGGGTGGTGAGCGCCTTTCTGCCGCTGAGCATCTTTGGCGAGTAGGCAGTGGGCAGTGGGCAGTGGGGCGGCTCCCCGTCTACTGCCCACTGCCTACTTCGCCCGATGTGACCTATCTGGGACGCCCCGTGGGGGGGCCGTGACGGCGGCGTGAGCCTGGCGGCCGTACCATGAGCGCGTGGACCCGCTCGTCGCAGGCTTACTGCTCGTCGTGGCCGTCCTGGTCGTCTCCCAAATCGTCGAGGCGACCTTCGGCGAGGGCGGCGCGGCGCCGT
>JACCZL010000986.1 GCA_013695975.1 Chloroflexota bacterium | reverse complement strand
GCCTCCAGCAGCGGCCGATCCCCGAGGCCCGCCGGCCCCACCGCCGCATCCCACGACCAGCCTCGCAGCGCCGTCGGGAGCCCTCCCCACGACCGACTTGCACAGAAGATAGGCCACCGAGGACCCTTGAGTCACCGGTATCGGCCCTAGGGCCAGAGCGAATGATCATGCGCTGCGCTCACCCCGATAGCCGAAAATCAGCTCCTTGCAGAGCGCAGGGTGGCTCGTAGGGGCGTACTGGAACCCCGGGCTCTGGGGGAGTCTCGTAGGCGGGGGGCTTGTCCCCCCGCTTCCTCGCAGGCGGGATTTGTCCCCTCTCCTATGGCGTCAATCCTGGCGTCCAGTGGAGGCGCGACCTCCGCTTGCCGCGTATTGGAGCAGTGGCGGCTGCCCAACCGACGACCAGTCCGTAAGCAATATGCCCGGCCAGATTGGCGCACCACTCGAAGAGGCCCATCGGGCGCCCCGGACCGCGGGATTGTTTCGGGTAATCGGGATGGCTCGCGCCCAGGATAGCGCCCGAGACCAGGTAGTGACCAATGCCGAGCACGAACCCGGCTCGCGCCCCGGTCCGTCCAAGCGCTCGGAAGCCGAGCCAGTAAAGGGTCGGGACGACGGCTCCGCCCCAGGCGAAGTACCAGAGCAGGCCGGTCGTCTGGACACGGTCCTGCTCTGGGTCGCGGAAGGTCAGGCCGAGGACCCGCGGGAAGTCGAGCTCGCTCAGCTCGAGCCGCTCGGCCAGTCGATTGGCCGCGAGAATGCCGACCGAAACCCCGAGCCCACCCAGGATCGTGCCGAGCAACGACGGCGCGGGCGGGCTGACCGATGGTTCGATTGGCGTCGCACGCTCAGCGGGAGTCGGCATGCGCTGTGGGCATGCACGTCCTATGCTCCGGGGGCGGTCTGGTGCGGGCGAGGGCGGCGCGGGCGGCTCCCCAGTGGCGCAGGCGCGAGGGCGACCGCGCCAGGATTGCCCGAGTCAGCCCCGCCGTCAGCCGCAGCGCCGCCTCGCGTCGCTCGTCCCAGGGGAAGCCATAGGCCGCGCGAATCGTCGGCGGCAACAGCCCGACCGTCGGGAGCTGGCTGAGCCAGAGGAGTGGCCGGACCGGGCGCGGGAGCGGCGGGGCGACGATCTCTCGGGCTAGGACGCGTGCCGTCTCACTCGGGACGATCAGACCGCTCGCCAGCATCTCGTCCATGTACGCCCGCAGCTCGACCGTACTGGCCGGCAAGTACCCGTCAGGAATCCCCAGCAGCGGCGCCATCCCGCTCGCTTCGGCGCAGTAGCGATCCTTCTCCTCGGGCGTCAGCGGGCCGACGTAAAGCTCGTAAGTCCGTGGGAACGTCTCGAGCATCGTGGCGTGGACCCAGCGGAGGAGGGCCGGGTCGTGCGCCGAGTACCGCGTCCTCTCATCGAACGCCGCGGCTCGCTCAGCGAGCTGCCCATTGACCCGATCGTGGATGGCGTTGATCCGACGGGCGGCGCCGGCCACCTCCTCGGGCGTGCCGAAGGTAAAGGCCAGCATCGTCTCGATCGTCCGCCGCAGCCGACCCAGCCGCCCCTTGGGATCGCTCAGGAACAGGCTATGTTCGGCGACGCCAGCCGCGACCAGGGGATGGGCGACCTGCAGCAGGACCGCCGGGGACCACCCCAGCAGCAGGACGATTTCGCTGTTGATCTTCCAGGCGATCCCGCGCCGCTCGGCGCCATCGTGCATGTCCATCCCGGCAAGTATGGGCCCAAGCCACGACCCCCCGCTACCTGCTGATCGGTGCGCGGTGGCGGTCCTACAGCCGCGGCAGAGCGAACTCGCTGACGACGGTGCCCTGAGCGTCGACGAGCTGGACGCTGGCGCCGGGCTGGAGCCCGCTCAGCAGCGCCGCGGCCTCTGCCCCCAGATAGACATCCTGACCCCCGCTGGTTCCGCTCGCGGTGTGGATCGTGATCGTCTGGCCCGGCGCAACCCGCGTGTTCGCCGGCATCGTCGCCGTGGCCGTTCCGACCCGGAGCCGCCATCCGCTCATGTCGACCGCCGCCGTGCCGGCGTTCTCGACCCTGATGGTAGTGTCGGTCGGACTGAGCTGCCCGCCGGTGATCTTGACTGGCGACGAAGCCAGTGCCGTGG
>JACCZL010000983.1 GCA_013695975.1 Chloroflexota bacterium | reverse complement strand
TGCTGACCTGCTTCACCCAGGGCAAGCGGCGAACGGCGTCCTCCGACCACTGCTTCATGCTGTCCTTGACCGGGCACGCTGGGGTCGTTAGGACCACGGCAAAATCGACGCGATCGCCCTCGATCTTGAGATCCTGGATCATTCCGAGGCTGACGAGATCGCGATGCAGATCCGGGTCTTGCACCGTGCCTAATTCCCGCAGTACCTCCTCACGCTTGGTATCGACGGACATGACGTCATTACTCCCTACCACCTGCGAACGACGAGCAGGAAGCGGCCCGATCGGTCGCGCTCGTCTTCGAGATTGTACCCCACTTTCTGTCGAAAATACGAGTATCGGAGTCGGATTTATGTTCCCACCGTGGCGGTGGCAGGCACGCCGACAGAGCCAGACGGATCTATCGGGCACAGTCCTTCGAGGATCGAGGGTGGCGCGGGCACCATGGTCCGATTGAACACCTCGCCGAAGTGGAAGGCGAGCGCGCGTCGCACGTCGCCAGCGTCCACGGCCCGCCCAACCACCCGCTCGACCGACGTCACCCCGAGATCGCCGATCCCGCACGGATTGATCAGTGCGAAGTGTTCCAGGTCCGGCTGGAGGTTCAGGGCGAAGCCGTGCATCGTCACCCCACGGCTGACCGCCACCCCGATCGCCGCGAGCTTACCGCCATCGGCGAAGACGCCGCGATGGCAGGCGTCCCGCCGCGCCGCGACGCCGAGACCCGCCAGGGTCCGGATGATCGTGGTCTCGAGCCCCCGAACATAGCTGGGCGCATCACCCGCCAGGGAGCGCAGGCGAGCGATCGGGTACCCCACCACCTGGCCGGGTCCGTGGTACGTCACCAACCCACCCCGGTTGGTCTCGTGGACCGAGATGCCGAGGGCGGCGAGCTGCTCCGGCGTGGCGTAGATGTCGTCGCGGCTGCCTCGCCTGCCGAGTGTGATGACCGGTGGGTGCTCGACAAACAGCAGGAGATCGGGGACGCGTCCGGCATCTCGATCCTCGGCCAGGCGCCGCTGAAGGGCAAACGCCTCCTCGTATGCCAGACACCCGAGGTCGGCTACCCAGATCTTGTCCAGCATGGTGCTCGCATCCGCCGCGATAGCCTTCCCAACAATCATCGGCGCATGTCACGGACTCGCCCCCCCTACCCCCCCGAGCTCGGGGGGTAGGGGGGCGAGAGCGACGCCGCCTGCCTCGGGAAGCGTTTAGCTCCGCGCCCTGGGCTTTGGCAGGTGGATGGCGCCGCCGGCCGCGGCCCAGGCCGCTTCCATCACTGACTCGGAGAGGGTCGGGTGGGGGTGGATCGTCCCGATGATGTCGTCGAGCGTCGCCTCCAGGCGGATGCCCAGCGCGGCCTCCGGGATCATGTCGCTGGCGGTGGGGCCGATGATGTGGACGCCGAGCAGCTCGCCGTACTTGCCCTCGGCCACGACTTTCACCAGGCCGTCGGTCTCGCCATAGGTCATCGCCCGGCCGCTGGCCGAGAAGGGGAATTTGCCGACCCTGACGTCATAGCCCTGCTCACGCGCGCGCTTCTCGGACAGCCCGACCGAGGCGACTTCGGGGTGGGTGTAGGTGCACGAGGGGACGACCTTGTAGTCCATGGTCTTGTCCTCGCCGGCGATGATCTCGACCGCGGTGATCCCCTGGTGCGACGCAAGGTGCGCCAGGAGCTGCTTGCCGGTCACGTCGCCGATGGCGTAGACGTTCGGGACGTTCGTCCGCAGGTGCTCGTCGATGTCGATGAAGCCGCGCCGATCGGTCTCGATCCCGAGGCCGTCCAGCGCCAGGCCCTCGGTGTTCGGCTTGCGACCCACCCCGATCAGGACGCTATCGGCGCTGATCCGCTCCTGCTGGCCGTTCTTGAGGGTCAGCGTGCCGACCTTCTTGCCGTCGTCCCCGTCGGCGATCTCCTCTAGCTTGGCCTCGGTGTGGACGGTGATCCCCTTGCGCGTGAACGAGCGCTCGAGCGTCTTGCCCATGTCCTCGTCCTCGAGCGGCAAGAGCGTCGGTAGCATCTCGACCAGAGTCACCTTCGTGCCAAAGGCGGCGAAGATGTTGGCCCATTCGGAGCCGACTGCCCCGCCGCCGATCACCAGCATGCTGGGCGGGACCTCCCGCAGCGCCAGCGCGCCGTCGCTGTCGATGATGTTCGCGCCATCCGCCCCCGCGATCGGGACCCTGGCCGGCAACGATCCGGTCGCGATCACCACGTTCTTCGCGTTGATCGTCGCCTCGGTCGCGCCGGTTACGGTCACTTTTCCGCGCTCGGCGAGCCGTCCGGAGCCCTTGACGACCTGGACGCCCTGGCTCTGGAGGAGGCCGCCGATGCCGCCGACGAGCTGCTTGACGACCTTGTCCCTGCGGGCGTTGACCTTGGCGAAGTCGAGTCGAACGTTGTCGACCAGGATCCCGAAGTCGGCCGCGTGCTGGATCGTCTCCATCAGCTCGGCCGAGCGCAGCATAGCCTTCGTCGGGATACAACCGCGGTTCAAACAAACCCCGCCGAGATCCTCGCGCTCGACCACCGCCACCTTGAGCCCGAGCTGGGCCGCCCGAATGGCGGCCACGTAGCCGCCGGGGCCGGTCCCGATAATACAGACGTCGACGTCGTGCTCCACCGAACACCTCCGGACGGGACTGGGGATCGCGCGCTGGTAAAGTGCGTCCTACCTCATTCTACCCCGCCCCGTGGAACGCTAGCGCTCTGTCACGATCTCATCGATGGGTCGGTACGCCGTAGGGGCAGGCCCGCGGGCCATTGACTCCAGCCATGGGCATTGATGGCGCGGTGGGAAGCGAAGCGTGGGTGAGAGCGGGCCGTCGTGGGGCGGGTGATGGGGTGGCCTGGGCGGTGGT
>JACCZL010000975.1 GCA_013695975.1 Chloroflexota bacterium | reverse complement strand
GTCGGCGGCCACACGACCAGGGCAAAGGTCGTCCTGATCATGTGGTCGCTCAAGTACGTGTCCGCGTGGGAGCGTCTGCGATTGCAGCTTGGCGGCCAGGCCAGGAGGTGAGCCTGCGATCGGCTGGTCTCCCTCCGCGAGGGTTTCTCGCTGTACGGCGCGGCTTCCCCGCCCAGCGCCGAGAAACGGGTCTCTGCCCCGTGATGGAGAGCTGGTGTCCGCGCTGCGGGTAGGACTCCTCGGCTACGGGCGCATCGCCGAGGCGGTCCACCTGCCCATCCTGACCGGCTTGCCCGGGGTGGAAATTGTGGGAATCGCGGAGGCTGACCCCGCACGGCGGGCGGAGGCCCTGCGCCGGGCACCGCGAGCGGTCGCCTCGGCGAGCTTCGAGCACATCCTCTGTCGGCCGGACGTGGACGCCGTCGTGATCTGCCTGCCGCCAGCGCTGCACGCCGACGCGGCCGTCGCGGCGCTCGAAGCAGGCAAGCACGTCTACCTGGAGAAGCCGATCGCCACCACCCTCGGCGACGCCCGGCGGGTGCTCGAGGCGTCCCGACACAGCCCGGCCGTCGCCATGATCGGGTTCAATTTCCGCTTCAGCCCGCTCTATCGGGCGGCCAGGCGCGAGATCCAGGCCGGCGCCCTCGGCGAGCTCGTCGGCGTCCGCTCGGTCTTCGCGGCCTCGTCACGGCGCCTGCCGCCCTGGAAGCAGACTCGCGAGGGCGGTGGTGGCGCCCTCCTGGACCTGGCATCCCACCACGTCGATCTGGTCCGTTTCCTGACCGGTCGCGAGGTCCGGGAGGTCTTCGCGGCCGTGCGGTCGCAGCGCAGCGAGGCGGACACCGCGACGCTCCACCTCCGGCTCGCCGACGGGCTGCTGGTCCAGTCCTTCGTCTCGCTCAGCGCCGTGGACGAGGACCGTCTCGACATTTACGGTCAGGCAGGGGGGCTGGCGGTCGACCGCTACCGCTCGCTCGGGGTCGAGACGACGCGGGCGGGCCGTCCGGTCAGGCGAACCGATTGGCTGCTGGCCCCGTTGCGGCCACTCGCTAGGGGAGCGAGCCTGCTGGGTCGGCTCCGCGCACCGAGCTACGAGCCGTCGTACCGTGCGGCGCTTGCCCATTTCGTGGCCGCCGCTCGGGCACATCGACCGACCTCCCCGAGCTTCCTCGACGGCTCCATCAGCCTCGCGGTCGTCGAGGCGGCCGAAGAGTCCGCCCGAACCGGGCGGGCCGTGCTCTGCCCCTCGATCCTGGTTGACGACGCTGCAGACCGACCGCCACAAGCCACTCGTCCCGAGCTCTCCGAGGCGACTCCACAGGAGGCCTGAACGCCGATGGACACTGACACGACTACGTCTCCGCTGGTGATCCTCGGGCTCGATGCCGGCGATCACGGCCTCATCGAGCGGTGGGCACGCGAGGGCTACCTGCCGACGATCGCCTCGATCATGCAGCGCGGCTGCTGGGGCAAGACGGCCGGCCCGGAGCTGATCAGCGAGCACGGCGTCTGGGTGTCGCTCTTCAGCGGCCTCTCGCGCGGCCAGCATGGCTACTACTACTTCCGCCAGTTGCGGCCGGGCACCTACGACCTCGAGAACGTCACCGGAGACGACGTGGAGGCGCCACCGTTCTGGTCCAGTCTGGCCGGGTCGGGCAAGCGGGTCGCGATCGTCGATGCCCGCGAAATCCCTCCGCGACGCGGGCTGGACGGCGTCCAGCTTGCAAACTGGGCCGAGCATAGCTGGGCCCCGAAAGACGCGGCGTTCCAGGTTCGCTCGGAGCCGGCCGACCTCGTCCGCGAGGTCCGTCGTGCCGTCGGCCCGCAAATCCCGGTCTACGAGAACCTTCACGCCAGCGTACGTCAGGATCGGCAGTTCCACCGCCGCCTGCTCCAGAGGATCGAAAGGAAAGGCGCCGTCTGCCGCTATCTCACCGGGCGGGATCGCTTCGACCTCGTCGTCGCCGTCTTCACCGAGTCCCACTGGGCCGGCCACCAGTTCTGGCGGTACCGCCCGGAGGCTCTGCCAGCAGACCCACCGCCCGCGGCGGACGCGCTCGCGCACGCCATCCGCGACGTGTACCAGGCGATCGATCGACAGCTCGGCCTGCTGCTTGCCACGCTGTCGCCGCGCGCCAATGTCTTCGTCGTCTCGTCAGTCGGGATGGAGGACCACTATCCGACTGGTGGACTGGTCGAGGCCCTGTGCCGACAATTGGGCTACCAGGCGACCCCCGAGGCCACCTCCCGCCCGCGAACCCCGCTCGCCCTGGCGCGGCGAGCGCTCCCCGAGGCCGTGCGCATTGCCCTCAGCCGCCATCTCCCCAGGGACAGCCGAGAGCGTCTGTTGGCGGACCAGTTCCGCGACGGCACGGACTGGACGAAGACGACCGCCTTCGCCATCCCGTCAGCCTACACCAGTTTCCCGCGGGTCAACCTGGAGGGGCGCGAGCCCCGAGGT
>JACCZL010000973.1 GCA_013695975.1 Chloroflexota bacterium | reverse complement strand
CCGGAGGAAGTCGCGACGGCGGTCATGGACTTCTGGATCGGCATGGAGTTCGAGATGATGGTCGGTGTACCCGAGGAGGACGGCCACCACTGGCGGACAGTGGAGACCTTCCGTCGCATCCTGGCTCGCCTCGAGGCTCGGGAGAACCCCTCCCCCTACCTCCTCCCCGATTCCGGGAGAGGGTAGGGGGAGGGGTTCGGAGGAACCGCGGTGCGCGCAGCCTACCCGGTCGTCGAAGGGTTTGCCGACGCCGGCGACGGCGTGCGCCTCTTCTACGAGGTGTACGGCTCGGGCGCGCGGACGGTGCTCCTCCTACCGTCCTGGCAGATCGTCACCAGCCGCGTGTATAAGGCCCAGATCCCCTACCTCAGCCGCTACCTCCGCGTCGTCGCGTTCGACCCGCGCGGTACCGGACGCTCCGCCCGGCCGCCGGCAGGCTACGACCACGACACGGCGGCGACTGACGCCCTGGTCGTGATGGACGCAGCCGAGACCGATCGCGCCGCGCTGTTCGGGGTCTCCCGCGCCGCCCGGCTGTGAGACGCATCGCCGAACTGTTCCCGGAAGGACAGCCCTGCTGTCCCCTCGGTGACAGCGCCGCTGGCCCATTCGCCGTGGAGTGGTGTTGCGCGGGCGACACCGGCGGCCGCCACGTCCTGTGACCCGTTTCGGGCGGCTGCTATCATGCGGTCAGGCATGCGGCGGGGAGGCGGCATGGTCGAGCGCGAGGGTTTCCCGTCCCCAGCAACATCCGGTGAGGCATCGCCGGCCGGTCACTGCTCCGCGTGCGGCGCCTCAGGCCCACCTGGTCAGCGGTTCTGCGGCCAGTGCGGCGCGTCGCTCGCCCGAGGGTGCCCGGCCTGCGGCGCCGAGAACCCACCGACGAACCGCTTCTGTGGCGCCTGTGGCGCAAAACTGGACGCCGCCGCTATGGCCGAGCCCGAACCGGCTCCGCCGAGTCCACTCCGAGAGGAGCGGCGTTGGGCGACGGTTCTGTTTGCCGATCTCTCCGGCTTCACCTCGCTGTCCGAACAGATGGACCCCGAGGACGTCAAGGCCCTCGCTCATCGCTCCGCCGAGCGCCTGGCCACCGAGGTCCGTCGCTTCGACGGCACCGTGATCAACGTGATGGGCGACGCCATCATGGCCGTCTTCGGCGCCCCACTCGCCCACGAGGACGACGCCGAGCGGGCCGTCCGCGCCGCCTTCGCGATGCGCGCCTGCGCCCTCGCCGACGGCGCGCAAACCCCGCTCGAGCTCCACATCGGCATCAACACCGGCGAGGTCATGGCCGGCCTGGTCGGTCCCGAGGAGCGGTGCGACTACACCGTCATGGGCGACACGACCAACACCGCCGCCCGACTGATGAGCGCGGCCCCGACCGGCAGCGTCCTCGTCGGCGAGGAGACCTATCGAGCGACCCGCCGGCTCGTCCGCTACCGCGACCTCCCGCCGATCGAGGCCAAGGGCAAGGAGCGGCCCGTCCCGGCCTGGGAGGCGCTCGACGTCGCTCCGGTCCCGGAGTCCCGCCCGCTCGGGACGGCGCCACTGGTGGGCCGCGCCGACGAGCTGGCCCTCCTCTCCGGCACCTGGACCAAGGTCTGCCGCGAGGCCCGACCGCACCTGGTCACCGTCCTCGGCGAGCCCGGCATCGGCAAGTCGCGCCTGGTCGCCGAATTCGAGCGCCATAGCCTGGGCGAGGCCCTGGTCCTCCATGGCCGCTGCCTGCCGTACGGCGAGGCGCTGGGCTACTGGGCGTTCGCGACGGCGCTCAAGGAGGCGGCCACGATCAGCGCCGACGACGACGCCGATGTCGCCCGCGCCAGGCTGGCCGACCTGGTAACCGGTGTGATCCCGGAGACTGAAGGTGCCCCGGTCGAGGTGGCCCGCCATCTCGCCCTGCTGAGCGGCCTCGACACGGAGGACGATCGGGCCGCGCCCGCGGCCGACCAGCGCACACTCCACGCCTCGGCGCGCCGATTCCTCGAAGCGCTCGCCCGTCGGCAGCCGCTGTGCCTGCTGCTCGAGGACATCCACTGGGCCGACGACGCGCTGTTGGACCTCGTCGAGTTTGTCGTCGCGCGAGCGCACGCGGCGCCGCTGCTGATCGTCGCCCAGGCCCGCCCGGAGCTGCTCGAGAAGCACCCCGCCTGGGGTCGCGGGGTCCGCGCGTTTACGTCGCTGTCGCTCGAGCCGCTCGACGAAGCCGCGGGGCAGCAGCTCGTCCTCGCCCTCTGCCAGGAGCGTGGACTCCCGGAGGATGTGGCCGAGCGGGTCGGACGCGGGGCCGGCGGCAATCCCCTGTTCGCCGAGGAGCTGGTGGCGACGGTCGCCGAGCGTGGCGGCGCGGCCGGGATTCCTTCTGCCATCAAAGCGCTGATCTCGGCCCGCCTGGACGCCTTGCCGATCGAGGAGCGGAGTGCCCTCCAGCTCGCGGCCGTCTTCGGCAAAGTCTTCTGGGATGGCGGGCTGGACGCGCTCGGCCCGTCGGCGGGAGCGATCGGCCCGCGAGCCAGCGTAACCGAGCAGCTCGATGCGCTCGAGCAC
>JACCZL010000968.1 GCA_013695975.1 Chloroflexota bacterium | reverse complement strand
ACGAGGCGATCGCCAGCCGCCGCCCGATCGGGATTCGGATGGCCAACCCCACGACCGCGCTCGACCCCAGCAGGAGCCACCGCCCGACGAACCCAGCCATCGCGATGATGAGGACCTGGCCGATCGGGCCAGGCCAGGCCAGGGCGACGATGGCGGCGAGGATAGCGAGCGTGGCCCGCGCGCGGTCGGGGGCCAGCGTGCGGGCCATGCCCCAGACGGCCTGGGCGACGACCGCCACGGCCACCACCTTCAGTCCCCGGAGCCAGCCGACATCCGCCGTCCCGAGCCACTGGAGGCCGTAGGCGAAGAGGACCAGGGCCAGCGCCGACGGGAGGGTGAAGCCCAGCCAGGCGGCCAGCCCGCCCGGCAGCCCCGCCCGAATGATGCCGATCGCGATGCCGAGTTGGCTGCTGGCCGGCCCCGGCAGAAGCTGGCAGAGCGCCACCAGGTCGGCGTAGGTCGACTCGTCGACCCAGCGGCGCCGGACAACGTACTCCTCGCGAAAGTAGCCGAGGTGGGCGACGGGGCCACCGAACGACGTCAGCCCGAGGCGCGTCGCGACCGCGAGCACCTCGAGCGGGGAGCCAGCGTCGCGCGACAAGCCGTCGGCCTCTGGCTCCTCCTCCACATTTGCCATCGCCGGCGCCGATCCTCCCTCCAGCGGACTGCCCCGGGTCATTCGCCGGGGCAACACTTACAACCCCCCGCGGACCAGCGGCCAGAGCGCCAGCCCGGCCACGCCGGCAGCGATGACGAGGAGGGGCTCGGGCAGCTTGAACCGCCACAGCAGGGCCAGGCTGGTCAGGGCGATCAGCGCGGTGGGGAGATCGACGATCGCTCGCAGGCCGAGGACGACGACCGCGCCGGCGATCGCGCCGGTCGCGGCGGCGGTCGCGCCGGCCACGAAGGCCCTGAGCTGGGGGTTGTCACGGTGGCGCTTGAACCAGGGGGCCGGCAGGATCGTGAAGACGTAGACCGGCAGAAAGATGCCGACCGCCGCCATCGTCGCTCCGGCCAGGCCGGCGACGAGGTAGCCGATGAAGGCCACCGTGATGACGACCGGCCCGGGGGTGATCATCGCCACGGCGACGGCGTCGAGGAACTGGTGCTCGTCGAGCCAGCCATACTGCTGGACGACGCCCTGATGGAGGAAGGGCACGATGGCCAGGCCGCTCCCGAACACGAAGGCGCCGGCCTTGACGAAGAAGAAGAGGATCTGGAGCAGGACCTCGGCGGTCGGCGCCACCGCCAGCGGGACTGCCTGGAGGAGCGGCAACGCCAGCGGCCAGGGCGCGACCGCCAGGAAGGGGACCCGCGCCCTGAGCCAGGCCGGCGGGGCCTTGACTGCCAGGACCAGCAGCCCGGCCAGGATGAAGAACTCGGCCAGCTCGGCCTGGGCCCAGACGGTTACCAGGGCCAGAACGGCGAAGACACCCCAGAGAAGCGGGTCGCGCTTGTTGGTCGAGCGGGCCAGCTTGTAGGCCGCGATGGCGATCACGGCGATCACAGTGGCCCCGATCCCGTAGAAGACCGCCTGCATCCACCAGAGGCCGCCGTAGGCGACGTAGGCCATCGAGATCAGGACGACCATCGCGAATGACGGCAGCACAAAGGCCAGGCCGACCAGGGTGGCGCCAGGGACGCCATGGAGGAAGTAGCCGAGCGCGATGGCGAGCTGCGCCGCGAGCGGACCGGGCATGATCTGGGCAAGGGCGAGCCCGAGGGCGTACTCGTCTTCGCTGACCCAACCCCGCCGCTCGACGAGGTCGCGATGCATGAAGCCGGCCAGCGCCGCCGGGCCACCGAAGCCGATCGCGCCGAGCTTCAAGAAGTAGGCGGTGAGCGACCAGATGTCGACCCGCTCGGCGCCGCTACTCACGGCCCCGGTCCAGACCCTCGACGCAGGGCGTTGCGCGGACACAGCAACAGGACCGTCGGCGTTGGTTCCATGCCGCTCGCCTCCTCTTCGGTCGCGGTTTGTGCTTGCCGTTGACAGGGTATGCGGGACCACCCATATTACCGACCAGTCGGCCGCGGCGTCGACCTCGGTGACGACTGGGCCTTGGCTCTCCGAGAGAGGTGAGATGGCACACCCGGCGACCAGGCCTGGACGAATGTCGAGGCGACCGCGGCCTTGCTCTCGAACCAGGGGCGGCATGGCACGCCCGGCGGCAGGGTCAGGACCGGCCGCCGCGTGGCGGGATACGATCATCTCGCGCCTTCCTATCGGTCATCCCTCGATCCCATCGGCGC
>JACCZL010000913.1 GCA_013695975.1 Chloroflexota bacterium | reverse complement strand
TGCTTCGCCCCTACGCCTCACCCTGCACGCAGGCTCCCCACCGGGGCACCCCCACCCGACCGAATGCTGACCTTCGCCCGACCTCGGGTACGCTCGCCCTGGTCCGCCGGGACTGACCCGGCGGCCGGGCTTGGCCGGTGCGCGGCGTGGATCGCCGCGCATCCTGCGCGCCGGGACCTGGCTGCCGTCCTCACGCTGATCATCGCTACCGTGGTCACGACCTGGGACCAACTCGGCGATCGGCCGATCGCCGGGCTGGACAGCCTGACCCAGTTCTACCCCTGGTATGCCTTCCTGGGCGAGCGCCTGGGGGCCGGCGACGTGCCAGGCTGGAACCCGCACCTGTTCTCGGGCGCGCCCTTCGCTGCCGACCCGCTATCGGGCTGGACGTATCTGCCGGCGATGCTCCTCTTCAGCCTTCTGCCGCTGCCGACCGCCATCGCGGCCTACCTCTTCGTGCATCCGTTGCTGGCCGCGCTGTTTACGTATGCGCTTGGGCGGGCCCTCGGCCTGGGCATCGCCGGTGCGCTCCTGTCGGCCATCGCCTACGGTTCGAGCGGCTTCCTGGCGGCCCACAACGCCTGCTGCTTCGCCTTCGCCAGCGTCGCGACCTGGCTGCCGCTGGCCATCCTGGGCGCGGAGCTGGCGATCAGGAGCCACGGCTGGGTCCAGCGGGGCGCCTGGTGGGGCGTGGCGGGACTGGCGCTGAGCCAGATTTTCGCGGCCTGGCTGGGCCAGGGCTCGTACTACGCTCTCCTCGCGCTGGGCGGCTATCTGGCCTACCGCACGCTTGTCGCGCCACCTGGCACGATCGACCTCCGTCGTCGGGTCGCGGCGTTGGCCGTCAACGGTGGCGGCGTGCTGATCTTCGGATTCGGCTTGGCGGCGGCCGGGCTGCTTCCTCGCCTCGAGTACAACGCCCTCTCGAATCTCGCCGGCGGCTATCGCCCCGACGACCTCGCGGTCGGAGGCTGGTCGGTCCCCGAGTGGGGCCAGCTCGTCATGCCGAGCATCTGGTACGCCGGAGCGACCGTCGTCATCCTGGCAATCGCGGCCCCGCTCGCGGCCCGCGGGTGGCCCGCCACCCCCTACTTCGCCGCCCTGTCGTTGGGGATGCTCCTCCTCGCGCGGCACTGGCCGACGTCCTCGCACTGGCTGCTCTCGCTGCTGCCCGGCTTTGCTCAGCTCCATCCGCACTTGCCCGAGCGGATCATGACCGTCGGCTACCTCGGGGTGGCCTTGCTGGCCGGCGCCACGCTGAGCCGCCTCTGGCACCGAACGAAGAGCACTATCGTGCCGGTCTTGCTGATCCTCGTCGTCTTCGCCGACCTTTTCGCGGCGAGCAAGCTGGTGGCCGCCGGCTACCTGGCGCGCGAGCCGGTAGGTTACGTCGACAAGCTGGTGCGCGTCAACCCGACCGCCTACTACGAGCGGACCGGCGCCGGCAAGTTTCTGCGGTCGCAAGAGGGTCTGTTCCGGTACTTTGGCTATGCGCCGGAGGTTGGCGGGCTTGCCTACACCCAGCGCTTCGCCGATCCGACGACCGTCGCGCTCGAAGTCAACAACCGGGCGATGTCCTCCGGCCTGCACGACGTCCAGGGCTACAACGCGATCCACGTCGGGCGGTACGACGAATACCTGGCCGCGCTGAACGGGCGCTGGCAGAACTACCACAACGCCGAGATCTTCGAGACCGGGCTGGGCTCGCCACTGCTCGACCTCCTGAACGCCCGCTACGTCGTCGTCCCTCGCCTGACGCCCGTCAACAGCGCCGAATTGGGGCCGCTCGACCTGCCACGCCTGACCGACGCCTATCCGGTCGTCTACCAGGACGAGCGGGTACAGGTGCTGGAGAACCCTGAGGCGCTTCCACGCGCCTGGATCGTCCACGCAGCGCGGCAGGTCCAGATCGGAGAGGCGCTGGAGCTGCTGGCGACTGGCGCGGTCGACCCACGGCGAACGGCGCTGGTAGAGCAGACCCCACCCGAGCTCGCGGAGCCCGACGACCCGTCCGCCGACCGGGTAGCGATCACCGCCTACGAGGCCGATCGGATCCGGGCGCATGCCACCACCGCCGCCGCTGGCCTGCTGGTGCTGAGCGAAGTGTACTATCCAAGCTGGAGGGCGTACGTCGATGGGCAGCCCACACCGCTGTACGTCGCCGACCACCTGCTGCGGGCGGTGCCCTTGCCCGCGGGCGAGCACACGGTGGAGCTGCGCTATGAGTCGGCCACGCTGGAGATTGGCCTGGTGATTTCCCTGAGCATGTACCTCCTACTCGGCGCGCTGCTGCTTCTCGGCGCGCTGTCGGCGGCGGCACGGCCGACGGAGGTCGCCTCCGCGCCGCCAACGCGCCTGGCCTCGACAGGGCCCGCCTCGCCCGGGCCTCCGGTTATCGTCACCAATGACCTGGCCAGTCCTCGAGGGATGGTCCTGGGCCCGAGCGGCGAGATCTACGTGGCCGACAGTGGCGCCGCGTCTCAGCCCGGCTCGGGGCGTGTGCTGCGCGTCAGGCCAGACGGCAGCGCCAGCGCGGTCGTGGCTGGGGCCAGCAACGTCACCGCCGCGCCCCACGGCGAGACCTACATCTACGGGGTCTCCGACGTCGCCGTCCAGGACGACGGCCTCCTCTTGACGATCGGGTTCGGGGCGACGGGGAGCGGTCCGCTCGGGGCGCCCAACCGGCTCCTGAGGCTCGGCCCGGCCGGCGCCCTCACGCCTCTGTTCGATTTCGATCAGGTCGAGCAGGAGCGGGACCCGGACGGGCGCGGCGCGGGCTCCAACGCGACCGGCATCGCGCCGGCCGCCGATGGCACGGTCTGGATCAGCGACGCCGGCGGCAACTGGGTCGCCCGTCTGGCCGAGGACGGCTCACTCCTCGGGCTCGTCGTCTTTCCGGCCGTCGACGGCGAAGAGGCGGTCCCGACCGGTCTGGCGATCGGCCCCGACGGCCAGGCCTACGTCGCCCTCTTTCGTTGTCTGGTCCCAACCGGTGGCAAGGGTGGGGTGGCTCGAATCAATGCCGACGGTACTTACGAGATCGTCGCCGCCGGACTCAGCAACCCGATCGACGTCGCCTTCAGCCCCGACGGGGCGCTGCACGTCCTTGAGTTTGCCGTCGACTACGCGCCGGCCAGCGGTCGGCTGGTCCGCGTCGCCAGCGACGGCACGGTCGAGGCGCTCGTACAGGGGCTGGGTTATCCGACCAGCCTGGCGATCGACGGCTCGGGGCGGATCTACGTCACCGAGATGGCCGCCGTCGCCGGCGGGCCGCCCGGCAGCGGACGACTCATCCGCTTCGACTCGGGCGGGTAAGCGGCGGCAGCTCGGCGGGGCTCGCCGCTCCCGTCGCACTCAGGGGCGCGCGGCCTGCATCCGGGCCCGTAGCGCCGCGACGTTGCCGCTGATCCCCTCGCCACCGACGAAGACGCTCGAGCCGGCGACGATGACCGTCGCCCCGCGCGCGACCAGCTCGCCGACGTTGTCGCGGGTGACGCCGCCGTCCACTTGAAGCTCGGCCGGTGCCCCGAGTCGATCGAGCATCGCCCTGGCGCGAGCGACCTTGTCGACCGTTTCGGAGATCAGCCGCTGGCCGCCGAAGCCCGGATTGACCGTCATCACCAGCAGCAGGTCGAGCCGAGTCGCGATCTCCTCGACCATCGCGAGCGGCGTGGCCGGGCAGAGCGCCACTCCGACCTGCGCACCGGCGCCGCGGACCTCGGCAACGGTCGCGTCGAGGTGGCGGACGGCCTCGACGTGGACCGTCATACTGCTCGCACCCGCGTCGACAAACTCGCGCACGAACCGCCTCGGCTCCTCGATCATCAAGTGCACGTCGAGCGGCAGCCGCGTCGCGCGCCGAACCGCCTCGACCACCAGCGTTCCCATCGTGATGTTCGGGACGAACTGGCCATCCATGACGTCGACGTGCATCCAGTCCGCGCCGGCTTCTTCGGCCTGCCGCACCTGGTCGGCAAGCTGCCCGAAGTCGGCGTTCAGGATGGAGGGCGCGAGCTTGATATGCATGGTTGAAGTATGCAGCAGGTGGTGACCCACTTGTCGGGCGGGGCTCGCCCCGCCTCATTGACTCCAACTATTCCCGTTTGGGTCGGGATGGGTAGTTGGCGGGGCGGTGGTGGACGCGTGATCGCGGGGCGGACGGGTCGGTGGGTATGGTGAGGGGATGCGGGCGTGCCGCGTGGTGGCGATCGGTGGGCGCCCATGCCAGGAGGTGCGCGATGCGCCTGGTCCCCGGCGTCCCCCCGTCCGCTGCCCGGTGCCGGTGCTGGCGGAGCCCGACCGCGAGCGGGTGCTCGGGCAGGTCGAGGCCCTGCTGCAGGAG
>JACCZL010000910.1 GCA_013695975.1 Chloroflexota bacterium | reverse complement strand
CGTACCACCAGCCGGTCCGGCTGAGATCGCCGGTCCAGTTGGTGCCGACGCCGGTCAGGACGACAGCGACGGCCGCCGCCAGCGCGCCCGGCGGGTTCAGGCAGGCGCCGACCCCGAGCACCGTGCCGATCACGGCGATGTCGGCGAGCTTCTCGCCGAGGGCCTTCATAGCCTTGCCGGCTCACCGCCCTCGCCGGCTGCGATGGCCGGCGCCCGGCGCCCAGGCCCGCTCACGGCCTGGGCTGAGGACTGGCCCACGAAGCGAGGCCCATGTCCATGGCGGGCGCATCAGGGGAGCGGGCGGTAAAGAACACGCTTGCCGGCCTCATCGATCCCGACCGCGAATGCCAGGAAGAACGAATCGCGGCCGAGAATGCCGACATCGAAACCTACGGCGTCGGTGCACGCGATGCGACCTGGGAACCGTCTGCCTCCGACGACGAGATGGAGTTGAAGATACCATGCCGCGACCATCCCGCCGATCCCGTCGACAGCTTGGGCATCCGTAGAGTGGAGTTGCGCCCCGAGTAGATGAGCCCACGCCGTGTGAAACGCGCTGACATCGGCGCCTGAGTCCACCAGGGCGACCGTGGTGAAGGCGCGACCACGGTACTCCAGGGTCACCGGGAGTCGCGGGCGCGGAGGGTCCCCGGGAAAGACACTGATGTAAGGTTCAGCGTGGCTGTACGTAACCGTGTCCGGCATCGCTGGTCCTAGATGCGAGGCCGCGGGCGATCCTTTGGGATCCCCGTAAACAGCGCGTCAGGATGTCCGGCCTCACTGGCGAGCCGTACAACAGTCTCCAGGTCCGGCCCGGAGGCAACCACGCGCTGACCCGCGATGGCGATAGCCTCGCCTCGGTGTTTTGCCGCGATTTCTTCGATGTGGGCCGATAACCAGTCCAGTTCGACTCGGCCGCGATCGGCTCCATCTGCTTCCTCGTCCTGCGCGCTCCCACGGGCCGGCTGCTCGTGGATCTCCGCCGCCAGAGCATCTAGCCGCTCGCGGACCGCGGTGACCTCCCGGCGCAGCTCGTTCACGGCGTCGCGGAGGGATGCTCGCGCCGTAGCCCCAGTCATGAGTCCCGTCCTCCTTTCGCTGCCAGTCCATTCTATGCCCCTGTCGTGTCCCCGTGCGAGCATGAAGCTCGATGCGACCGGCCTGATCGGGAGTCCCGAGGACGTCGCCGGCCGGATCCGCCGCGTCCTGAAGCCCCTCCGCCCCGAGCAAGTCTGGATCAACCCCGACCGCGGCTTCGGCTGGAGCCCCCGCTACATGTGCAACCAGAAGATCCAGTCGATGGCGGCCGGCGCGCGCCTGGCTCGCGAGGAGGTAGGGCGCGGCTAAGGCGAGCCCCGCGCCTCCGGCTCCCGCGTTACCAGACTTCGCGGAGGTCCAGGACGAAACCGGGCAGCAGAGGATCACCGAATACCCGCTTCGGATTCTCGAGCGTCTCGACCGCTGCTCCAGGGCGATAGACGTAGAGGTGCTTGGAGTACGGGTCGATCAGCCAGCCGAGCCTGGCCCCGTTGGTCAGGTACTCCTCCAACTTGGCCTGCACATCGCGGAGGGTGTCCGAGAAGGAGCGGAGCCCGATCACGAAATCGGGGCACAGGGGCAGGAACTTCTCGCGCTCTTCGGGCGAGATCGCTTCGAGGCGTGGGCGGAGGACCCAGGCGGCATCCGGTGAGCGCACAGCCCCGTTCGGGAGGCGAAAACCGGTCGAAGAATCAAAGGCGGTGCTGGTACCGTCTGTCTTGGCCCAGTTCCCTACTTGTCTCGTGATCTCGGCGTTCCGACCGCCAGTAGCTCCCCCCGCTGGTGGCATTAGCAGCAGCTCCCCTTCCGCGTTGCGCTCGATTCGCAGATCGCGGTTGAGCGAGGACAGCGCCAGCAGTTGGTCGTCGGATAGCTCGACGACAGGCCGCAGCCGTAGGATCAACGGCAAGCTCGTGCGGTCGGTCGGCGCCTCGACGTTCCGGACCGCGGTGGCCATTGCGTGATGCTCCCTCTACGGTTGGGGTCGCGGCGAGCGTCCAAACCTGCGAAATCACCCTCGACGCGCGATGCATCATACTGGGCTGGCGAGTGGGCCGGTTGGGTCGGGTTCATCCGCGTCCTGCACCATCGCCGCATGATCCCGGCTCAGCGGGGACGGGCATGTGCTTCAGTGCCCGCCCGTGCCGCGGATGCCGATCAGGGGGAGTGTCATGGCCATCGACGTCACCGCCAGGTCCGCCAGGCATACCGCGTTGCTCGAGGACGCCGACCGCTATCTGCCCGGCGGGGCCTTCGGGCTGTTCAGGCTGCCGGACGAGGTGCGGTTCGTCCCGCGCGAGGGGCGTGGCAGCAAGCTGTACGACGTCGACGGGCGGGAGTACGTCGACTATCTGCTCGGGTCGGGCCCGCTGATCCTCGGGCACGCCCATCCGGCGGTGGTCCAAGCCGTCTCGGAGCAGGCGGCGCGTGGGTCGCACTTTTACTTGCCGTCCAAGCCGGCCATTCGGCTCGCTGAGGAGCTGTCTCGGGCGGCGCCTTGCGCTGAGCAGGTCCGGTTCGTCGGATCGGGCTCGGAGGCGACCTTCTTCGCGCTGCGCCTGGCGCGGGCCTTCACCGGCCGCGACAAGATCCTGAAGTTCGAGGGCGGCTATCACGGGGTTGGCGACTACGCGCAGTACTCGACCGCCCCCCACGGGCCGGTCGACTACCCGCTGGCCCATCCCGAGTCCGCGGGCATTCCGCGGGTCCTGGACGAACAGGTACTCATCGCGCCGTTCAACGATCTCGAGACGACCACTCGCCTGATCGCCGAGCATGCCGCCGAGCTGGCGGCAGTGATCGTCGAGCCGCTCCAGCGGAGTATCCCTCCGGCGCCGGGTTTCCTGCCGGGACTGCGCGCGGCGAGTCGGGAGCACGGCGTGCTGCTCGTCCTGGACGAGGTCGTGACCGGCTTTCGGCTGGCCTGGGGCGGGGCCCAGGAGCACTACGGCGTCGAGTGCGATGTGGCGGCGTACGGCAAGGCCCTGAGTGGCGGCTACCCGCTGGCGGCGGTCGCGGGGCGGCGCGACGTGATGGCGCTGTGTGACCCGCGCAGGTCCGGCTCGACCGACTACGCCGTCATCAGCGGCACTCTCTCGGGCAACCCGCTCGCCGCGGCGGCCGGGCTGGCAACCCTGGCGGAGCTACGACAGCCGGGTGTGTACGAGCGCTTGCACGCCGTTGGCAACAGCCTGCGGGATGGGCTGGCCGAGGTTGGGCGCAAGGTCGGGCTACCGCTCCACGCCCCAGGTGAGGGGCCCGTCTTCGCGCCGGTCATCGGCGAGGGTGAGATCGCCGATGCCCGCGACCTGGCTCGAGCGGACGCTCGAGCGACCTACCGCTTCGGCGTCGAGCTGGTCCGCGAGGGCATCCTGTTCACCCCCGGCAGCAAGATGTACATCTCGACCGCCCACACCGACGCCGATGTCGATCGCACCCTCGTGGCCGCCGAGCGAGCCCTTGCGCGCGTCGTCGCCGATCCATCCTGACGTCCCCGCTTATCCGCGCGAGGTGAAGCTGCTGCGCCGAAGCGCGGCCTACGATCGCCGGTAGACCGGAGCCCGCTCTGGCAGTGCCGCTGCCAGATCAGACACCCGGAGATTCCGCACCAGGACCGCGACCTCGGCGCTGTCGTCTGGCTGAGTGAACCTCAGCGTGTGCAGGGCGACGTGTCCTCCGTCGAACATCCCGTCCGTCGCGGAGAGGATCGGCTCGTCGTTGAGGATCAGCCAGAGTCGAGGCCAGTCCGCGCGCACGGCCAACCTGTTCCAGTCGTCCCGCCGTAGCCCGGTTAGGTC
>JACCZL010000909.1 GCA_013695975.1 Chloroflexota bacterium | reverse complement strand
GCACCGGGGTTGGGCGCTCTCACGCCAGCGTCCGGTTGGCGCCGGACGGCACGGCCGAGCTGCTGACCGGCCTCTTCGACACCGGCACTGGCGCCCATACCGTCCTCCAGCAGATCGCCGCCGAGGTCCTCGGGCTGGACCCAGGTCGCGTGTGGGTCCGGATCGGCGGCACCGACATCGCCGAGGAGGATAGTGGGGCCGGCGGGAGCCGGGTGACCCACGTCGCCGGCCAGGCCGCCTTCCGCGCGGCCAGCTCGGCCGCCGAGCAGCTTCGACAGCTCGCGGCCGAGCTCTTCGGCTGGCCGGAGACAGACGTCGTCCTCCGCGGCGGCCGGATCGGTCCGGGCGAGCGGTTCGACGACGACGCGGTCCCACTCGAGGAGGTACTACGCCGCCTCGGCGAGCCGATCGTCGGGCACGGCAGCTACGAGACGGACGAGCGCCACCCGGAGCAGACCGTCTCCGCCCAGGCCGCCGAGGTCGAGGTCGACCGTGAGACCGGCCAGGTCCGAGTCCGCCGTCTCGTCAGCGTCCACGATGTCGGGACGGTGATCAACCCGGTGACGCATCGAGGCCAGATCGAGGGTGGGGTCGTCCACGGGCTCGGTTTTGCCCTGATGGAGGAAATCGGCATCAGCCCGGACGAGGGCCGCGTCGGCACGCTGAGCCTGGGAGAGTACAAGCTGCCGAGTGTCCTCGATGTCCCGCCACTCGAAACGATCCTCGTCCCCGGTGGGCACGGCCCGGGCCCGTACGACGCCAAGGCGATCGGCGAAGCCAGCAACAGCGCGGTCGCGCCGGCGATCGCCGCGGCCGTGCTCGACGCGGTCGGGGTGGCCGCGCGGGACCTGCCGATCAAGGCCGAGCGGGTCCTGGCCCTGCTCGACGAGGCCGCCGCGAGCCCCACCCAGGCTAGCGCGGCCGCCTCACCCCGCCCAAGATGATCAAGGTTAGCCGTAGATGCTCATGCGCACACCTATGAGCATCTTGATCACCTTGGGCGATCTATGATCACCTTGGGCGGGGTGACGCCCGATGTTCCGCGTGACCGACCAGACCCCATCGGAGGCACCCACCATGACCAGCAGCAGCGCCGAGAGGGGGAGCGACCTGGAGAGCTCGAAGCCGACCAGCAGCACGACGTAGGCGGCGCCGGCCACCTCACGCCCCGGGCTCGCGATGGGTGCTCAGGGGGCGGGACGTGGTACAAACCGGCTCGATGTCCGCATCCACCGAGTCGGCCGACCTCGCCGCCCTCAGGCAGGATGTTGCGCTGGCCAACCGGGTTGTTCACCGCGTCGGCCTGGTATCGGCCTTCGGCCACGTCAGCGCCCTCATCCCCGGCACGCCGACGTTCCTGATCCCGACCCGCGCGAGCCCGGCCCTGGCCGACCCGGACGGCCTGCTCGTCCTCGACCTGGACGGGAACCGCCGCTCCGGCGCTGGGACGCCGAACACCGAGTTCTGGATCCACGCCCGGATCTACGCGGCTCGCCCCGATGTCGGGGCCGTCGCCCACGTCCATCCGCCGGCCTGCGTGGCGCTCGGTCAGATCGGCCAGACGGTGCGCGTCCTGCACAACTCGGGCGCCATCTTCTCGGACGGGGTGTCCGTCTTCGAGCGGCCAGGACTGATCCGCTCCAGCGAGCTGGCCGATGAGGTGGCCGCGACGCTCGGGCCGCGCCGCGGGATGCTGCTGCGCGGCCACGGCGCCAACCTGGCCGACAGCGACGTCCGCCGCGTCGCCGTCGTAGCCTGCTTCCTGGAGGAGGCCGCCGAGCTCCAGCTCCGCGCCCTCGCCGCGGCCGGCGGCGACCCCGCGCGCCTGCGCCCCTACACCGACGCCGAGGCGGCCCGTCTGCGCCAGGAGCTGGACAATCCGGGCCCGATGGAGCGGGCCTGGGAGTACTACGCTGCCCTGGCTACCGGTCGCGTCTAGCGTCACGTCGACCCGCGACCCGGGCTGTCGGGTCAACGGGCGGGCGGGGCGGCCTCGCGCAGGGCGGCCACCGTTGCCCGCCAGTGTGGGAGTACCTGGTCGGGCTCCTTCAGGTGGAACCGGACCCCGCTGTCGAGGACCGCGTAGGGGGCGATATCCTCCAGGACGTCTTCCACGCGCAGCGCGAAGAACGCCAGTCGACCGCTCCGCTCCAGGTGGAGGTCGGCCCCGCGTCGAGCGGTGCAGCGCAGGGAGTAGCCGGCCTCGGCGTGGACCAGCGCCAGTGTGGCCTGCCCCGTCCGAGCCAGATTGGTCGTGGCGGTGCTGTTCAGCCAGAGGGCCAGGCGCAGCTCCCGCGCGCCGACCGCGACGATCTCGCCGACGCTGAGCATCGCCAGGTGCGGCCAGCCCGCATCCGTCGTGGTGAGCAGGAGCAAGGTCAGGCCCTCGTGGGCCTCGAGATCGGCCCCATCGAACAACGGGCGGATCGAGTCGGGGATCGCCTGACCGACTGAGCGAGCCATCGTGTACCTCCCCAGATGTGGGCACGTCGAACGAGCGCCGCGCGAAGCGTCTGTTCCGCTGCGCTGAGGATACTCCTTCTCCGCAGCTTGTCCCCGACGGGGAGGGGTGTTTGTGATGCTGATACTGCTGACGAATCCCCCTGGTGGGGCACCGTCAAGGCCCTGAGTCGATGAATGATCCGGGCTAGCGTCGCGGGCGCCGACGGGCTACGCTACTCCGACGGTTGGTCGACGAGCGCGATGACGATGCCGAGCCTGCCCCCGGCTGAGATTTCCCCGCCGCTCTCCTTGCCACGACGGGCTGATGGGCGGGTCTTCAACATGGTCACGCCGCTCCTCGATCGGCATGTGCTCGAAGGGCGCGGGGACCGTCCCGCGCTCAGGCTCGACGAGGGTGTCATCACCTACGACGGGCTGCGGGTGCTGGTCAATCGGGCCGGCAACGCCCTGCGCGACGCGGGCATCGAGCCGGAGCAGCGGGTGGCGCTGCTGCTGCCGGATGGCGTGGAGTTTGTCGCCACGTTTCTCGGGGCGATGAAGATCGGGGCCGTACCGGTCCCACTCAACACCCTGGCCCCACCCGACCAGCTCGCCTACTTCCTGGAGGACAGCCGGGCGCGGGCACTCGTCACGACGCCCATTCTCGTCGGGCCGGTCCTGGAAGGCGATCCTGAGGGGCGGCACCCGCTGCTCAGGACGGTCTTCGTGGCGGGGGACATCCGGAGCGAGGGCGCGGGCCGTTTGGACGCGCGGTCCTATGCGGCGGCCCGCGCGGCGGCGTCGCCCGATCTCGAAGCGTTCCCAACGGGCGCCGACGAGCCATGCTACTGGCTCTACTCCTCCGGGACGACCGGACCGCCCAAGGGGACCGTCCACCTCCACGGGGACATGCTGGCGTGCGTGACGCCCTACGCCGAGGAGGTGGTCGGCATCGGCCCGGACGACGTAACGTTCTCGGTGGCTCGCCTCTTCTTCAGCTACGGGCTGGTCAACTCGCTCTTCCTGCCCCTACTGGCCGGCGCCTCGGCTGCCCTCACGCCGGACCGGCCGGAGCCGGGACGCGTGCTCGGCGTGCTGCGGCGGCACCGGCCGAGCCTGTTCTTCTCGGTCCCGACGTCCTACGCGGCCCTGGCGACCGCGCTCGAAGGCGGCGAGCACGCCGATCGGCCGTTCGGCAGCGTGCGTCTGAGCGTCTCGGCCGGTGAGCCGCTGCCGGCGCCGCTGTATCACCGCTGGGTCAATCTGACCGGGGTGGAGCTACTCGACGGGATTGGGAGCACCGAGGTCGGCTACATCTTTTGCTCGAACCTGCCCGGGCAGGTTCGGCCGGGCTCGAGCGGGGTCGCGATCGGGGATCATCGTCTGCGAATCGTCGACGAGCAGGGTCGCGACGTCGGCCAGGGCGTCGCGGGCGAGCTGCTGGTGCAGGCCGAGTCGACCGCACTGCATTACTGGAACCGGCGTGCGCGCTCCAGGGAGACGTTTGTCGGCGAGTGGCTCCGGACCGGCGACCGCTACCGCCGCGATG
>JACCZL010000665.1 GCA_013695975.1 Chloroflexota bacterium | reverse complement strand
GCCGCGACGATGGGCTTGAGTCCTGCCGCGGCCGCGCTTCCAGCGCCGCGATATACTCCCGCACCGGTGCCGACGCCTGGGCGAGCAGCTCCTCGGATGGACGCGACAGCGGACTCACGGCTCCGGTCTACCGAACCACACCCTCCCCCGACCACCCCGCCCGAAGGGGCTGAACGCTTACGGTCTCCGTAGTACACTTCTCTCCACCGCATCGTGGTAAGGGGAAGGGTAGGATGAACGCCCGAACCGTCACGCTGGAGATCCCCGACGATGTGCGGGACGCCATCCAGGAGACCGTAGATCGGACAGGGCGCGACTTCACGAGCGTGGCAGGCGAGATGCTGTCCGAGGCCGTCAAGATGCAGCGGGTCCCGGGCATCGTGTTTGCCGACGGTGCCAGTGGACGCCGCGCTCGGGTGGCCGGGACCGGGATCGAGGTCTTCGAAGTCATCCGCGCGTATCGATCCGTGAACGAGGATTGGGCAAATCTGCGGGAGAGCTACCACTGGCTCAGTGAGGGGCAGCTCCGGGCGGCTCTGGCGTACGCCAGAGCCTTTCCAGGCGAGATCGAACAGCGCTTGCGGGACGACGAATACTGGACGCCCGAGCGAATCTGGGAGCAATACCCTTTCACCAGGCCCAGGCCTCGCTAATGCCCGTCGATGCGGTTCTACCTCGATCTCGATCATCCCGGGCAGATGGTCCAGGGGAATGACTATGCGCAGATCGCCCGGGCGCTCGCGGTGTACGCCGAGCATTACGGTGACGGCTCTACCGATTTCCTGTTCGACTTCCTGCGCTAGCGCGACCGTGGAGGGACCATGACCGACCGGCCGACGATCGGGCTGTACTCGGACATCCATTGACCGTGGGCCCATCTGGCGGTGTACCGCCTCCGAGAGCTCTGGCCCGAGTACAGCGCGCGGGTCCGAGTCGCCTGGAAGGCCCTGGCGCTGGAGATCGAGAACGAGCAGACGACGCCCAAGCCGATCCTCGACCAGGAGAACCCGCTGATGGCGCAGCAGGCGCCGGACCTGCCGATCGGGCCCTGGCGAGCGCCCGAGTGGGAGTATCCGGTCACCCTGCTGCCGGCCTTTGAGGCGCTCGCCTGCGCCGAGCGGCAGGGTGACGCGGCCGCCTGGGCGCTGAGCTGGCGCGTCCGCGTCGCGTTCTTCGCCGAGTCGCGCTGCATCTCGGCGCGTCACGTCCTGCTCGATGTCGCTCGCGAGAGTGGGCTGGACCTGGAGCGGTTCACGCAAGACTGGGACAGCGGGGCCGAGCGCCCGCGCATCCTGGCCGCGAGCCACCGCGGCTGGAAGGTCCTGAAGCTGGAAGGAAGCCCGACGTTCGTCCTCCCGAACGGGCGTCAGGTCCACAACCCGGCCGCGCTCAAGGCGACCTGGGGGCCGGGCAAGCAGATCGTGAAGGTCGATCCACCGCCAGATGCGCCCCATGGCGACTGGCGAAGAGTGTACCGCGCTTTTCTCGACGAGGCGGCCGAAGGCCACGTCGGCAAGCGGGGCGATGGGTGAGGCTTTCAGGCTCCGCTGGCCGTCGCCGGCCTGGCCGCGGCGCCGTTCGCGGCCTCGGCGCCGTCGCTGGGGGCGGGCCCGGGCACGAGGCCGGTCTTGAGCAGGAACTCGTTCTGGTCCTCGAAGAGCTTGCGGTACAGGCTGTGGTGGGCCATCAGCTCGTCGTGGCTGCCGCTCTCGACGACACGGCCCTGGTCGAGGACGTAGATCGTGTCGGCGCGCATCGCCAGGGCCAGCCGATGGGTGATGCTGATCGTCGTCTTGCCCCGGGTGACCTCGTCGAGCTCCTGGAGGATCTCGTGCTCGGTTTCGGCGTCGAGGGCGCTCGTCGCCTCGTCGAGGATCAGGATCGGGGCGTCGCGGAGGAGAGCCCGAGCGATCGCCAGGCGCTGGCGCTGACCGCCCGAGAGGCGGCCGCCGCGCTCGCCGATGATCGTGTCGTAGCCGGCCGGCAGGGACATGACAAACTCGTGGATCCGGGCCGCCTTCGCCGCCGCGACGACCTCCTCGTCGGTGGCGTCGAGCTTGCCCAGGGCGATGTTCTCGCGGATCGTCGTGTTGAACAAGGGGTTCTCCTGCGAGACCAGGGCGACCTGGCTGCGCAGGGCCGGCAGGGCGTGCTCCTGGACGTCGCGGCCGTCGATCTTGACGACGCCGGAGGCCGGATCGTAGAAGCGCGGGATCATGTTGACCAGCGTCGTCTTGCCGGCTCCGGTCGGCCCGACAAACGCGGCGCTCGTGCCGGCCGGGATCGTGACGTTGATGTCGCGCAGGGTCGGCTCGCTACCGTAGGCGAAATCGACCCCTTCGATGCTGATGCCTTCGCGGACGGCCGGCGGCTCGGCCGTGCCGCCCGGCGGGGTGTCCATCATCTCTGGCTCCTGACGGAGGATCTCCTCGACCCGTCGGAGCGGGGCCGCGGCCAGTGAGACGCTGGCGTAGATGTTGGCCAGGCGGTGGACCGGGGTGATGAACCGAGCCATGAGCAGGTTGAACCCGGTGAGCGTGCCGATCGAGATCGAGCCGATCGCGGCTGCGACCGACGGGTCGTAGGCCGCGAGGACCAGGACCGCGCCGCCGATCAGGACGATTCTGGTGACGGTCAGGTCGGCGAGGTCGTTGACCTCCTCGAAGACTGCCCGCAGGAAGTCCGAGCGGACCTCGACCCGCCGGAACTGGTGGACCTCGGGGCTCATGCGGCGGCGGAAGAAATCCTGGAGGTTGAAGATCTGGACCATCGGGTGGGCGTAGACCATCTCTTCGAGGTGGCTGTTGATCTGGGCCAGGCGCTCCTGGCGGCTGCGATTGGCCCGCTGGATCTTCGGCCCGAGTGCGCGCGAGATCACCAGGTAGGTCGGGACGACGATCAGCAGCAACAGGGTAAGCTGCCAGCTCATGTAGATCAGGCTGACCAGCGTGATCGGGATCAGCACCATGTAGAACAGGCTGTAGCCGATCGTCCGCGCCATCGGGTCGGCCATCCTGCTCATATCGCTCGTGAAGCGGGCCATGATGTCGCCGGTCCGCATCCGCGCGAAATAGCCGGCGCCCAGGCTGTTGACCCGGGCGATGTAGGCCATCCTGAGGTCGCGCAGGATGTTCTGGCCGAGCACGGCGACGACGTACACCAGTCGGGCAACCGCGCAGATGTTCACCAGCGTCGCGATGCTCAGGAGCATCAGACTGTACATCGCTCCTGGCAGCCCGTAGCCCCACGGGTCGGCCTTGGCCTGATCGCTCACCAGCAGGTCGTAGAGGATGCGGACCTGGAACGGGGCGACCTGGACGGCGAAGCTCGAGATGAGGATCAGGCAGATCAGCTCGACCTGCCGCCAGGGGTACGGCTTCAGGTACGGCCAGACCTGGCGGAGGAACTCCCAGAGCGAGACGAGCTTGCGGCCGAGGCCGCGCCGGAGGCCGGCCAGCCACTCGGCCTCGATCAGCTCGAGCGACTCGCCGTAGGCGACTTCGGCGGCACGGTTCGGGTCCTCGCGGACCGCGTTCAGGAAGCGGAGGAACTCTTTGGCCCCGTCGCGCTCGAACACGTACCCGCCAAACACCTCCTGCATCGCGGCATAGAGGCCCGGATCGATGTCTGGTCCGGGCCCGCGGATCATCGATTGGTACAGCGGCAGCCGCCACTTGTTCGCGGCCGCCGCGTCGCGACAGCGCCGTTCGGCGGCCAGGGTCGGCGCCGGCTCCGGCGTATGGGGTCCCGGATCACGGGCTCCGGGACCGGCCTTGCGGAACGCCGGACTCTCCACGCGGTGGGCGAGGTAGCGGGCGACGCCCTCGGTGAAGAACCGCTGGAC
>JACCZL010000837.1 GCA_013695975.1 Chloroflexota bacterium | reverse complement strand
TCCTCTGCATGGGTAGCGTGTCCTTCCTGGCCCTCACGGGCCGGTTCAGGTCTCTTCAACCTGAAGGATACGCTGCCTTCTTCATGCCTCCGGTCCACAACTTACGGGTATACCTCCGACACGTTCCACAACGAATGGCAGGCGTACCGTACCCGCAAGAGTCGCGACTTGCAGAAGTCTGTCCCGCACACCTACGACGGGCCAGGGATGTACACGATCGTCGTCAAGGTGATCGACATCCTCGGCAACGACACGACCAAGACGCTGCGGGTGGGGGTGGCCTGAGATGCCCCGCCTAAAGAAGGCACCTGCCGCCCAGCTCGACCTGCTCGACGCGCGGGTCAAGACGGCGCCGTGCGTGCCCGCGCTGCGGATCGCCGTTGGGGACTGGCGGGACAGGGAGTACCCGGGTGCCACGGGTACGACGAAGTCGCTGCTGAACCACTGGTTCAAGTCGGACCATCGGCTGCCGAACGGGCGGATGTTCAGCTACCACGCCTCACAGCGCGAGGCCGTCGAGACGCTGATTTACCTGTACGAGGTCGTCCAGGTCCGGCGGCACAAGGACCTGCTGGAGAAATTCGCCAGCACGGCGACGGTACTGCGGCTGCTCCAGTACGACGAGTTCGCCCGCTACTGCACCAAGATGGCGACCGGCAGCGGCAAGACGAAGGTGATGGCTCTGGCCATCGCTTGGCAGTACTTCAACGCCGTCGCCGAGGGCCGCGGCGACTACACCCGGACGTTCCTGGTGATCGCGCCGAACGTGATCGTCTTCGAGCGGCTCCAGACCGATTTTGCGGGCGGGCGCATCTTCCGCGCCGACCCGGTCATCCCGCCGGAGCTGCGGATCTTCTGGGACCTGGACTGCTACGTCCGCGGCGAGGGCGAGCAGGCGTCGTCCGAGGGGGCGCTGTACCTGACCAACGTCCAGCAGCTCTACGAGCGCGCCGACACGGGTCAAGACGATGAGCCGGACCCGATCGCCGCGGTCCTCGGCCCGATGCCGCCGGCCAGGCAGCTCGAGATCGACGACTTCGACGAGCGGATCGTCGCCCGCCGCGCCCCCTGCCTGGTGATCAACGACGAGGCCCACCACACCCACGACGAAGAGAGCGAGTGGAACCGCACGATCCGCCGGCTCCACGCCGGGCTCGACGGCGGCCTAGCCGCGCAGCTCGACTTCACGGCGACGCCGCGCTACAGCCAGGGCTCCCTGTTCACCTGGACGGTTTCGGACTATCCGCTCAAGCAGGCGATCATCGACGGGATCGTCAAGGCCCCAATGAAGGGGATCGCGGCCGGCATCGCGGAAGGGCGGTCGGACATCGCCAGCACCAAGTACCAGGCCTACCTGACGGCCGGCGTCGAGCGCTGGCGGGAGTACCGTGAGCAGTTGGCCCCGCTCGGCAAGCGGCCGCTCCTGTTCGTGATGATGAACGACACCCGGGAGGCCAACGACGTCGGCGACTACCTGCGAACCAAGTACCCGGCCGAATTCGGCGGCAACCGGCTGCTGATCATCCACACCAACCGCTCCGGCGAGGTCGCCGTGAAGGACCTGGATGCGGCGAGGAGGGTGGCGCGTGAGGTCGACGCCGCCGAGAGCCCGGTCAACGCCATCGTCAGCGTGTTGATGCTGCGCGAGGGCTGGGACGTCCAGAACGTGACGGTGATCGTTGGCCTCCGACCCTACACCGCCAGGGCCAACAACCTCCCCGAGCAGACGATCGGCCGCGGCCTGCGGCTGATGTTCCGCGAGCTGGCGACGGCCTACACCGAGCGGGTCGACGTGATCGGCAACAAGGCCTTCATCGAGTTCGTCGGCCAGTTGGAGCGGGACGAGGAGATCCAGCTCGACACGTTCGAGGTCGGCAAGGACAAGCTCGTCATCACGACGATCGCCCCCGATCCCGACAAGCTCGACAAGGACATTGCCTTGCCCGTGCTGAGCCCGATCCTGGCTCGCAAGAAGACTCTGGCCGAGGAGATCGCCGGGCTCGACGTCGGCGCGATGACCTGTTCGCCGCTGCCGCGCAAGGAGGGCGACGCCGCCGCCCAGGCGTTCCACTACGAGGGCTACGACATCATCAGCCTGGAGAAGCTGATCGAACGCGACTACACGATCCCCCAGGCCCAGACGAGTCAGGAGGTAGTCTCCTACTACGCCAAGCGGATCGCCCAGGACGTGAAGCTGCCCTCGCAGTTTGCCGCGCTGGCCCCCAAGGTGCGTGAGTTCCTCGAGATCAGGGCCTTCGGCGAGCCGGTCTCGCTCGAAGGGCCGGCGATGATCAAGGCGATCTCGAGCAACGTCGCCCAGTACGTCACGGTCAAGGCCTTCGTCGGCGCTCTGCGCGGGCTGGTCGTCGAGGAGCTGACGCCCCAGGTGATCCACGCCGGTCGGAAGCTGTCCGCGACGCCGCCGTTTCCCTACTCGCGCCCGACGTTCGCGGCGAGCAAGACGGTCTTCAACCTGGTGACCTGCGACAACG
>JACCZL010000834.1 GCA_013695975.1 Chloroflexota bacterium | reverse complement strand
TTCAACAGCCTCCAGTACGCGATCTTCCTGCCGATCACCTGGCTGCTGTTCTGGCTGACGCCGGCCCGCTGGCGGGTCGAGCTGCTCCTCGTCGCGAGCTACGTCTTCTACGCGAGCTGGAGCCCGCCCTACGCTGGGCTGATGTTCGTGCTGGCGGTGGCGAACTACGTCTTCGGCCTGGCCGTGGGGCGAGCGACCCGCCGGAAGCGCCTGGTTCTCTGGGGGTGCATCGCCGCCGACCTGGCCGTGCTCGGCTTCTTCAAGTACTGGGACTTCGCCGCCGAGAGCACGACCCGGATCGTCGAGTCGGCGACCGGAACCGGGTGGGACCCGATCTTCCTCGAGCTGGTGCTCCCCCTCGGCATCTCGTTCTTCACCTTCGAGTTCATTCACTACCTCGTCGACATCTATCGAGGGAGTGTGCCGGTCCACAGCTTCTCGAAGTTCCACGTGTTCGCCGCCTTCTTCCCGACCCAGATCGCCGGCCCGATCAAGCGTTTCCAGCAGTTCGTGCCGGCCCTGACAGGGCTCGATCGTTTCGATCCGGAGCTTGCGAAGGACGGCTTGCGGCTGATCGGCATCGGCCTGGTGAAGAAGGTCTTGCTCGCCGACAAGCTCGCGCCGATCGCCGACGCGGGCTTCGCGGCCGGGGCGGCTGGCGAGATCGGCAGCGGCGAGGCCTGGATCGCTAGCCTCGCCTTCGCTCTCCAGATCTACTTCGACTTCTCCGGCTACACCGACATCGCGCGTGGCTCGGCCCAGTTGTTCGGCTTCCACATCCCGATCAACTTCGACGCCCCGTACCTCGCGACCGGCGTCGCGGACTTCTGGCGGCGCTGGCACATCTCGCTTTCGAGCTGGCTCCGCGATTACCTGTTCATCCCGCTCGGGGGTTCGAGGCGCGGGCGGTGGATCACTGTGCGGAACCTGCTCATCACGATGGGGCTGGGGGGCCTCTGGCACGGCGCGGCGTGGCATTTCGTCGTCTGGGGCCTCTACTGGGGCGTGGCGCTGAGCCTCGACCGGGTGTGCCGAACGTGGCTGCCGCGTCGGACAACGACGGCGACGACCCTGGTCGGCTGGGTCGTCACCCAGCTCGTCGTCCTGGTCGGCTGGGTGCTGTTCCGAGCCGGCAGCCTGGCCGAAGCGGCGCCGATCCTCCGCGCAATGGTGACGTACGAGCCAGCGTCCGGCGCGTTCAGCACCGGCGCGACGTTCTACGTGGCGGTTGTGGCCAGCGTGCTGATCGTCGGCTCGATCGTCGCCCGCCGCGGCTGGTGTCCGACCCCGCCACCCGTGTTGCGCCCGGTCTTCCTCGGCGCCGCGCTCGCGCTCGTCGTCGCGTACGCCGCGATCGCCGAGCCCGCGACGGGACAGCGGTTCGTGTACTTCCAGTTTTAGCTCTTGTAGGACGGGACGTCCCTCAGCTCTTCGCCACTCGGGATCGGTCGGCGTTGGAGGTGGCGGAAGAGCAGCACCAGCGGAACGATCGACAGGTAGAGTGCGCCGCCGAACCAGATGGGGGCGGCGGTGCTCTGGGTGACGTCGAGCAGGGAGCCGGCCACCGATGGGAGCAGCGCGAAGCCGATGTAGTTCATCGTGAAGAAGAGGCCGAAACCGGTGTTGCGACTGTCGGGCCGCAGCACCGCGCCGGGCAGGGCCATCAGCCCCACCGCGACGGGCGCGGTGGCGATCCCGAAGAGCACGATCCAGGGCCAGGCCGGCTCCTGAAGGGGGAGTGCGAGACAGGCGACCGCCGTGAGGAGGGCCGACAGCACCAGCCAGAGCGTGGTCCGCCCGGCTCGGTCGAGCAGATACCCGGCCAGTGGGATCGAGACGATCGACGCGAGCGAGGCCCAGCTCGCCAACAGGCCGGCCTGGGCCTCGGATCGACCCCGCTCGATCAGCAGCGGGGCCGTGAAGCTCGGGAACACGACGAACCCGGCGTTGAGGATCGCGAACGCGCTGCCGGCTACGAGCACGAGACGCAGCTCGCGGGACTCGATGGCCCAGAGGCGGGGGCGCTCCAGGTCCGATGCCTCCTGCCGAGGGAGGTCGCGATAGAAGAGGGCGACCAAGGTCAGGATCAGCGCGCCGGACGCGGCAATCGCCGCGACAGCGACCTGCCAGGTCGCCGCGGCGGCCAGGCCACCGAGCGTCGCCATCGCGAGGGCGATGCCGAGCGGGAACGTCCCCATCAGGATGCCCAGGGCGGTGGCCAGCTCCCGGCCGGCAAACCAGTCGGTGGCGACCTTCGCCACCTGCATCGTCAGCAACGTCCCGCCGGCCCCACTCACCAGGCGGGCGACGGCGGCGAGCGCGAACCCGGGGCTGACCGCTAGCAGTCCGGTCCCCAGGGTCAGCAGGCTGAGCCCGCCGAGCAGGGTGGCCCTGTCGCCGATGCGGCGGCTCACCAGCGAGCCCGGCATCGCCAGGAAGGCGCCAGGGAGCATGAACAGCCCGATCAGCAGCCCGACCTCGGTGTAGGTGAGGCCAAGGTCGGCGATCAGGAATGGAGCGACCGCGGCGACGACCTGCAAATGCAGGCCCATTGACGTCCGGGCGAGGCAGAGGATCGCCAGCACGGCCCACCGGTTGCTCACCGCTCTCCTCGCCTCCTGCTCGGCCGTCCCTACGTTGCTGCGCCAGTATCGTGTTCCACCGAGGGCTCGTCAACCGGCTCCGCGACGGGCGTCGCCTGCCGACATGCGCGCTGAACGGGTAGGATACGAGCATGGCGGAACCAGGGCGTGGGGCGAAGCTGGACGACGAGGTGCTCGCGAGGCGGGCTCGCCTCCCGCTCAGGGTGGCGCCAGTCACGCTGGTGGGGTCGCTGGTCCGATTGGCGCCGCTCGATCTCGAGCGTGATGTCCACGCGCTTCACGCCGTCTCGAACGGGCAGCCGGCCACCCTGGGGGACCGCCAGGTCGGGGCGTATGACGCGGAGAGCGTGATCTGGCGGTACATGGCGGGCGGGCCGTTTGGGCGGGCCGAGGAGCTGGCGGCGTGGCTGCAGGCCCAGGTCGACGCGCCGAACGGGCTTTGCCTGTGCGTCTTCGACGCGCCGACCGGCCGGCCGATCGGCGTGGCCACCTTTATGAGCAACGTCCCCGAGCACCTCAAGGTCGAGCTGGGCAGCATCTGGTATAGCCCGCTGGCCCAGCGGATGGGTGCCAATACCGAGGCGACCTACCTGATGCTGCGTCACGCCTTCGAGCTGGGCTATCGGCGGGTCGAGTGGAAGTGCGACGCGCTCAACCAGCGGTCGCGGCGCGCGGCCCTGCGGATGGGCTTCACGTGCGAGGGGATCCAGGAGTGCCATTACATCGTCAAGGGCCGCAATCGCGATACCGCCTGGTTCCGGATCCTCGACCGCGAGTGGCCGGCGGTGAAGGGCCTGCTAGAGCGGCTCCTGGACCGCTCATAGCAGACGGCGTGAAGATCTACGTCGACGCCGACGCCTGCCCGGTCAAGGAGCAGATCTATCGGGTGGCGGCGCGCTACGGGCTGCCGGTGCTGGTGGTGGCCAATAGCCCGATGCGCGTCCCGATCCAGGACGGTGTCGAGGCGGTCCACGTGCCCGGCGGATTCGAGGCGGTGGACGATTGGATCGCCGGGCAGGTCACCGCCGGCGACGTGGTGACCACCGCCGACATCCTGCTGGCTGGACGGGTCGTCGACCGCGGCGCCGTGTGCATCGACTTCCGAGGCAAGGAGTTCACGGCCGATGCCCTCGGGGGCCTGCTGGCGACCCGCGAAGTGGCGCAATACCTGCGTGGCAGCGGGACCTACAGCGGCGGGCCGCCGCCCCTGAGCCCGCGCGACCGTGGGCACTTCGCCGGGAAGCTGGACGAGGTCGTCAATCGGTTGCTACGCGCCACTCGATCGCGGGCTTGACCGGTCGTCGGCGGAGTGGTTCAATGGCGGGGCAGCCGCCGGCGGGGCAGCGCCCGCGAGGCGGCGGGATTTAGGGAGGCACGATCGTGAAACGCCAGATCATTCAACCGCCCGGTATGCCGAGCAACCGCGTCCTGAGCCACGGGGTGCGCGTCGGCGACTTTATCTGGACGGCCGGCGCAATCGGCCGCGATCCGGTCACCGGCGCGATGCCCGAGGACATCCGGGGCCAAACCCGGCAGGCGCTCAGCAACGTGCGGGCCGTCCTCGAAGCGGGCGGCTCGTCGCTGGCGTCGGTGGTCAAGGTCAACATCTACCTGACCGAGATCACCCTCCGCGACGCCGTCAACGAGGTTTACCTCGAATTCTTCCCCAGCGAGCAGCCCGGCCGGACGGCGATCGGCGGTGCCCAGTTCGCGGCGGGTGTCCTCGTCGAGATCGAGGCCGTCGCCGTCGTCGAGTCCTGAACCAGGAGGCTAGCATGCCCGCGGCGCCGTACCGAACCCGTGTCCTCTGGCAGAGTCCCGGCCCGATGCCGAACGGGCTCCAGGCCACGCCCGAAGGTCTCTGGGTCTGTGACCAGGTCGATCCGAATCGCATCTTCCTGCTCGACTGGGACACCGGCGACTCCCTGAAGGAGATCCCGACCCGGAGCCTCCACGGCAGCGGCATCACCCGCGACCCACACGGCCGCGTCTGGATCGCCTCGACCTTCGGCTACGAGCTGATCGCCTACGACGCCGAGAGCGGCCGCGAGCTGGCCGCCTTCCCGACCCCGCCGTACGATCGCTCGGGCGGGCCCCACGGGATCGAGTGGCGCGACGGCGAGCTCTGGTTCAACGTTCCGGTTGCTCGGCGGGTCTTCCGAATGCATCCCGACAGTGGCGAGATTCTCGGCTCGATCCCGATCCCCGGCGACCGCGCCCACGGGATGGCCTTCCAGGACGGGACGCTCTGGCTCGCCGACACCAACCGCCAGGTCGTCTTCGGGCTCGACCCGGCCGACGGCCGGATCCTGGATGCCATCGGCGTCCATGGCCCGGAGCCCCACGGGATGACGATCCGTGACGGCACGTTCTGGTTCTGCGACGCCACCACCCGCGAGGTCTTCGTCCTGGAGCGGGTCACGGCGCCGTAGGAGCGTGGTCGGTC
>JACCZL010000830.1 GCA_013695975.1 Chloroflexota bacterium | reverse complement strand
TCCGTGGACTCGGCCGTGGTCGCGCCCGCCCCGTCCGCCTCGGCCGGCGTGGCTGCTCCCAGGCGGGCGGCGCGGCTCGGCTCCGGCGCCACCTCGGCCGACTCGCCCGGCGCAAAGTCGTCGGGCGTAAACACCATCCCGCTGACCGGCTTGCCCTCGTACTCGTCGGCCTGGCTGGCGGCGTACTCCTCGCGGTCAACCGCCTGCGCCTCGCGCTGCTGGGCACCCTCGATCACGGCGTCGGCGATCTTGCCGGCCAGCAGCCGGATCGCGCGGATCGCGTCGTCGTTGGCCGGCACAGGGTAGTCGATCACTTCCGGATTGCAGTTGGTGTCGACCATCGCGACGATCGGGATCTCGGTCCGCTGGGCCTCGGCCACCGCGATCTGCTCGCGATGGGGATCGACGATGAAGATCGCCTGCGGGATGCGGTACTGCTTGCGCATCCCGCCTAGCAGTCGCTCCAGCCGCTCCAGCTCGTCCTGGCGCTTGATCGCGTCCTTCTTCGAGAGGCGGTCGAACTCACCCTGCTCGCGCTGCTCCTGGAGATCCTCCATCCGCTTGATCCGCGTCAGGATCGTCTGGAAGTTGGTCAGCGTCCCGCCCATCCAGCGACGGCTGATAAAGGGCATGTTGCAGCGCTTGGCCTCTTCCTCGATCGTCTCCTGGGCCTGCTTCTTGGTCCCGACGAAGAGCAGCGTCCCACCCCCGGCGACGAGATCGCGGGCATAGGTCATCGCGTCTTCGAGGCGCCGAACGGTCTGCTGGAGGTCGATGATGTGGATGCCGTTGCGCTCGGTGAAGATGAACGGCTTCATCTTCGGGTCCCAACGGCGGGTCTGGTGGCCGAAGTGGACGCCTGCTTCGAGCAGGCTCTTCATCTGGACAGGACTTGGCACGGTAGGATGGCTCCTTCGTTGTGGTCTTCCGCGGCCCTCAACCCGTCGGGAACCCTCGATGCGCCCCGCGAAGAGCGCTCCTGAGGGCACGGCCCGATCGGTCCGGCCGCGTGCAAGCTACCTGGTCGGCAACGGTCCGGAAGTATACCATTGCTCTGGTTGGCCCACAAACGCCGAGGGCTGATGATGCCCGGCTCGGCTCAGGATTGCGACGGTACTGTGCGCACCCGCCACCCCGGCGCCGGCTTCCCGCTCGTTCGTTGGTAGAGTAGCTCCAGCAGGGGAAAAGCGCGTGTCATCCACCCCACCGTCATCCTCCCACAGATGCCGCGCTCGGCCATGGTGGCGGCTCGCCGCCATCCTCCTCCTCGGCATCGTCGGCATAGCCCGAATCGGCGCCTCGTTGCCGGCGTCGGCACAGGCCCCCGCCGACGAGAGTGTCGAGGAGGCGATGGTCGCTCTCCGGGACTATAAGCTGCAGGCTGACGAGCTGCCATCGGGCTACGCCATCGATAGCGAGCAAGCCTTCGGCAACGAGGCTCAGGCCGTCGAGTCCACCACCAGACAGCCGCCGGATCCCCGACCGGCCGACGCCCTCCTTGAGCCGCTCGAGGCCAGCGGACGGGTCGTCCGCGTCCGCCAGGTCCTGAACAAGCCCGGCGAGCCGGAGGCGGCCGAGCTGCTGTTCAACGTCGTCCTCTTCCGCGCCCCGGAGGGGGCGGAGAGTGCGTTGAAGGACCCGTCGCTCGTGCTCTTTACCCCGCCCGATCTCGAGATCACCACGCTCGCTCAGGCGCCGATCGGCGACGGGGCGAGCGCCTTCCAGCTCGACACGCTCAACGAGGTCGGCGAAGTCGAGGATCGTGCTCGGGCCGTCTTCTGGCGGCGTGGCCGCGTCGCCTTCGCCGTCGTCGCCAGCGGTCCGCCCGTCGTCGCCGACGCGGCGGCGTCGCTCGTAGCCGAGCTCGCCCAGCGGGCCGACACCCGTCTGGCCACCCTGCCGCCCCTCCCGGCCCCCGTCGCCGCCCCGACCTGGATGCCGCCGGTCCAGGCGAGACTCGGCCTGTACCGCGCGCTGGTCGACCGCACCCTGCCCGACGACGCCTTTGTCGGCTTCCAATCGCCGGGCGTCGACACGATCGGCAATGCCGAGCTCCTGAACGACGGGCCTCGGCTGGCCGAGGCCCCGATCTCGGACCCAGCCGTCCTGCGGGAGCGCCTGCTCGAACGCGAGCGCCGCATCCTCGGCATCCACAAGGAGTACCTTCCCGTGCCGGAGGCCGCCGATCCGCCCGACACCCGGTTTCCCAGTCTGGCGTCCGGCTACCACCTCTATGCCGACGCCGACGGGGCCCGCGAGGCGCTCGCGGCGTCGGCGGCCGAGATCGCCCTGCGGATGATCGAGGCTATCCCCGTCCCCACCCCGACGCTCGGCGAGATCACACCGCCGCTCCGCCTGGGCGAGGAGACCCGCGCGCTCACCGGCCGCGTCCGCTTCGACGACGGCCTGGAGGTCGAAGTGACCACCCTACGCTGGCGTCGCGGCTCCGTCGAGCTCTACGCCGACGTCGCCGCCGCCGCCGGCGCCGACCTCGGCGAGCTGCTCGTCCGCCTCGCCCAGCAGCACGACGCTGTCTACGCCGCCAACCCGTTGCCGGCGCGATAGGCCCTCCAGCACACCCGCCCCGACGCTTGTCGCCCTCCGCCGGCACGCGGTACACTCCTAGACAGTCGTGCTAGGTGGGGAGCTAGCGGTGCCCTGTAACCGGCAATCCGCTCCAGCCGGGCTGAATCCCCACCCGAGGCTGGTACGTTATCTGGCCAGGCCGACGTCACGTGGTGTTGATGGGCTGGTCCTGCGCGGCAGCGACCTACTGAACCCCGCCAGATCGGGAACGAAGCAACGGTAAGTGGGGCTCGCTGGGTGCCGCAGGGCAACCGGGCCGGAGCAGGCGAGCGTAGGGTCGCGGAGAGCGGCGAGTCGGAGGTGGGTGCACGACCACCCCCAGGGAGCCAGAAGTTGCGGACGTGGGTGAGCCCACGTCCGTGGCTCTCAGCTCGTCGCCGGCGGCGCTCCTGCGGCAGCTTGGCCTGCACCCGCGCAAGCGCTTTTCCCAGTCTTTTCTGATCGACGCCCGCCTGCCTGAGCAGATCGCCCGGGCGGCCGATCTCACCGCATCTGACCAGGTTCTCGAGATCGGCCCCGGCCTCGGCATCCTGACCTGTGCGCTCGCCCGACACGCCGCCCGCGTCGTCGCTGTCGAAGTGGACCGTGACCTCGCCCGAGCCCTGCCGCGGCTGGTACCGCCGAACGTCGCCGTGGTCGTCGGGGACGCCCTCCAGCTCGATCCCGGCGAGCACTTCGCCGGACCGTACAAGCTCGTCGCGAACCTCCCCTATCAGATCACCTCGCCGGTCCTGTTTCGCTACTTCGAGGTACGCCCCCGCCCGAGCCTGCTGGTGCTGATGGTCCAGCGCGAGGTCGCCGCGCGGATCGCCGCCCGGCCCGGCCAGCTCTCCTACCTGGCCGTCGCCGTCCAATCGGTCGCGACCGTCCGCACCGTCCGCCGCGTGCCGCCCGGCGCCTTTTTCCCGCGCCCCAGGGTCGAGTCGGCCGTCGTCCGGCTCGACCCACGACCGTCTCCCCTGGTCCCCGACGAGGACCGATCGGGCTTCTTGAAGCTCGTCCAGGCCGGCTTCGCTCAGCCCCGCAAGCAGCTCGCCAACTCCCTCGCCCAGGGCCTCGCCGTCTCCAAGGCCGACGCCCTGGCCCTGCTCGCGCGCGCCGCGATTGCTCCCCACCGTCGCCCCCAGGAGCTGGAGCTGGCCGAGTGGGCCCGGCTGTACGAGCTGTCTTGATGCGGGCTCGCGCCTACGCCAAGGTGAACCTCTCGCTCGAGGTGCTCGGTCGCCGCGAGGACGGCTACCACGAGATCGTTTCCATCGTCCAGACCATCTCTCTGCACGACCTGGTCGAATGCAGGCCGGCGCAAGGGATCGACGTCCAGACCAGTCCTCCGCTGGTCGATCCCGCTGAGAATCTGGTCACCCGCGCCGCCGAGCTCCTGGCCGCCGTCGCCGACCGCTCGGTCGGTGCCGACGTCCTGATCCGCAAGCGGATCCCACTCGCGGCCGGCCTCGGCGGCGGCAGCAGCGACGCCGCCACCGCCTTGCGCCTGCTCGACCGTCTCTGGGCGACCGACCTCCCACCGGATGCGCTGGCGCGGCTAGCCGGTCGGCTCGGCTCCGACGTCCCCCTCTTCCTGATCGGGGGCACCGTCCTGATTCGTGGCCGTGGCGAGCAGGTCGAGCCTCTGGTTGCCCCCGCACCCTTCTGGCTCGCCCTCGCCTGCCCCCCCGCCCCCCAGGCCGACAAGACTCGCGCCCTCTACTCGGCGCTCGAACCAGCCGACTGGACCGATGGCCGCCGGACCCTCCAGCTCGCCGATCGCCTGGCGGCCGGCGCATCGCCCGTCGACGTGCCGCTCCCGAACGCCTTCGACCCCGCTGCCGACGACGCCTACCCCGGCTTCCGCGACCTGCGCCGCCGTCTGGCCGTTGCCGTTGGCCGACCCCTCCACCTCACCGGGGCTGGCCCAAGCCTGTTCGCCCTGTTCGAGACCCGTTCCGCCGCCACCGCCGCCGTCCGACAGATGGCCCAACTCGGTGTCCCCTGCCACCTCGCCCGCCGCGTCCGCCAGCTCCCGATCATCAGGTGAGCGGTACAGCGTGTTATTCTGAGGCGCCGTCGTTCGGCGGCCACTCACGCCCCTTCGGAGGAGGTCGCTCGATGCCCCCTATCCGTCCTGTCCTGGCCGTCCTGTTGAC
>JACCZL010000821.1 GCA_013695975.1 Chloroflexota bacterium | reverse complement strand
GCCTCCCACTGATGGTCAAGCTCTCGCCGAATGCCGGCGACGTCCTCCCGATCGCCCTCGCGGTGGAGGCGGCCGGCGCCGACTCCCTGTCGGTGGCGAACACGCTGATCGGCATGTCGATCGACGTCGCGGCCCGCCGCCCCTACATCGCCAACGTGACGGCCGGCTTGAGCGGTCCGGCCGTCCGGCCGGTTATTCTCAGGCTGGTCTACCAGGTCGCGGCGGCCGTCCAGATCCCGATCGTCGGCGTCGGCGGCGTCACCTGCACTGCCGACGCCCTCGAGTATCTGATGGCCGGCGCCGCCGCCATCCAGGTCGGGACGGCGAACTTCGTCAATCCGAGGACGGCGCTCGAGATCGTCGACGGCCTGACCCAATACCTCGCCGATCACGGACTCGCGCGCGTCGCCGACGTGGTCGGGGCGGCCAACCTCGCCAGGCATGCGAGGCTGGTCACGACGGCGTCCTGACCGCGCGGTCGCGTGACCTTCCTTCCCCGCGCGGGGCTGTGGTATGGTCCCGCCGTATGGCCGTGTCGGTCCGATTCCTGAGCCTCCTGCTGGGTCTCCTGGCGTTGCTCGTGGGCGCTGGCTGCGGATCCACGCCGGCCGCGATCCCATCGGCGGCGAGCAGCGTCCTGCAGGGGCGTGACCAGCCGTCCGGCAAGCTGCTCTACGTCCGCGAGGGAAACCTCTGGATCTGGCAGGATGGCGAAAGCCGGCCGCTCACCAGTGGCGGGACCTGGCGGCAACCAGCCCTTTCCCCGAGCGGTCTCGAGATTGCCTACGTCCAGCGGCAACAAAACTTCGCGGACCTGTTTGCGATGGCCTCTGACGGTAGCTCCAGCCGGCGCCTCACCAGCGGCCAGGCCCAGGCCTTGGGCGACAACGACTGGACGATGCGGCCCGCCTGGTCGCCCGACGGGGTCCAGATTGCCTATACGAGCGACGCCAATTCGCCCTTCCCGGTCGCCTGGCTCATGAACAAGGATGGGAGCGCCAAGCGGCAGATCATGATCCCGGCCATGGGTCTCGACTGGGCCGATGCCATGTCGTGGGAACCCGGTGGCAAGCGGCTGGCGGTGACCGCGATGGGCCGAGACGCCAGTCAGATCTACATCCTTGACATCGCGCGCGGCTTCGCCGAGCGGCTGACCAACCATCCGGCCGGAGCGTTCGACCCGGCCTGGTCGCCGGACGGCTCTGCGATCGCCTACGTCGGGCGGGACAGTAACCGCGGCGAGCTGCGCCTGGAGCGACCGGACGGCTCGGGCGACACCCGATCTGACAAGCTGGCGTACGTCCGGAGTCCGGCCTGGTCGCCGGACGGTGCCACCCTGGCCGTGCTTTCCGCCCAGAGCGGCTCATTCGACATCTGGATCGCGTCGGTGCGGACCGACGGCGAGGCGATCGAGCTCGGTGAGCCGCGCCAGCTCACCCGTGACGGCGGCATCGACGCGGCCTCCGGACTGTCGTGGGGGCCGTGATGTCGGCGGTCCGCGAGCGGGCCCGCGTCGGCGAGGCTGTTCGTGCTTAGGGCGCGATTGATGTCACGGCTCGCGCCGAGCCTGCTGGCCCTCTTTCTGCTGCCGATGCTGGCCTACGCGACCTATTCAATCGCCGATCGCTGGTACCAGAGCTATGTGCTCGCGCTCGAGGAGGCCGAGACCCGCCGCGAGATCGAGGCGTTGCGCGACCAGAATCTCCGTCTTCAAGCCGATCTCGTCTACACCCGCGGCGATCAGTACGTCGAAAAGATCGCCCGCGAGCAGCTCAACCTGGTCAAGCCGGGCGACCGGGCCATCATCCTGGTCGGCCCAGCCGGCACGTCGACGCCCCAGTCGCCACCCCGTCGAGAAGTGCCTCCGCCCGCCGAGAAGCCCGGCTGGCGGAAGCTGCTCGAACCGATCTTTGGCCGCTAACGGCTGCCGACGGATCGGCGCCACCCTGCCGGGATCTTGATCGGCACCCCGAGACCCATGACGCAACTGCTGGTTGGAAGCCGCCTGGTTGGAAGCCTCTAGTACACCATGCCGGTAGTCCGTTGGCGGTTAGGTGGTCAGCGGCTTGCCCTGGAAGGTCCACTTGAAGGGCTTGGCCATGGTGCAGTTGAAGTAGGCGATGAAGGCCAGCACCTTGGCGCGGAGATCGTCGAGCGAGGTGAAGGTGCCGCGCTTGAGCACCTTGCGGACCAGGATGCTGAGCCAGATCTCGACCTGGTTCATCCAGGAGGCGTGCTTGGGGGTGTAGTGGAAGACGATGCGGTGGGTGGGGTCGCTCAGAAAGGCCGCGCGGCTGTGCATCGAGTGCAGGATGCCGTGCTTGCCCTTGAGCCCGAGGTCGCCGTCGTAGCCAGACACCTGGGCAACGTAGCGGACCAGCGACTCGGAGACGTGGGTGTTCAGGTTGTCGGTCACGACGTGCCAGCGGGTGGCCTTCGGGTCGCCGGCCACGGTCTGCCGGATGTGGGCCAGGAAGTCGGCCTCGGTGCGGGTCGGCCCACACGAGGGGGCGACCACCCGACCCGTGACCACATCGAAGTTGATCATGAACGACAGGGTGCCGTGGCGGACGTACTCGAACTCCCGCCGTTCGACCTTGCCGGGCCGCAGCGGCAAGCCCGGTGCGGCGCGCTCGAGCGCCTGGACGCCAGTCATCTCGTCGGTGCTGATCGTCCGCTCCTGGTCAGCGGCCCGTTCGGGGGCCGTTCGGTAAACCGCGTTGATGTCCGCGATCTTGTGGTCGAGCTGCTCATCGGGGGCCGGCGTCAGCCAGTACCGGCTCCGATGCGGCTTGAGGTTGGCCTCGCCCCAAAAAACGCTCGACCGTCGACGGTGAGATGCGGGCCACGATCCCCCGCTGGACGGCTTCGTCGGCCAACTCGCGGGCCGTCCAGTGGTCCAGCGGCCGCCCCACCTCCACGGGTGGGGTACAGGCCAGCGCCATGATCTGGCAGAACTGCTCCGGGCTGAACCGAGCGGGTGCCCCAGGGCGTGGCTCGTCGGCCAGCACGCCCCGCACCACCGCGCCCACGGCCGCGTCGTCCCCTTCCGCCTCGGCCGCCAGCAGCGCCTCCTCCCGCTCCCCCCAGCGGTCCCGCCACCGGCGAACCGTCTCGCGGCTGACGCCCACGCGCCGGCCGACCTCCTCGTTGTTGGCCCCGGTCGCCGCGGCCACGATGATCTCGGCCCGACTCACCTGCTGTTGGGGGCTGCTCGCTCGTCGGACGATCCGCTCCAACTCCCGCCGTTGGCGGGCGGTCACCGTAATCCTGCGTGGCGGTGGTCCAGACATGGCGCGACCGACGCTCCTTTCTTGGACCGAGATGGCGCTCCTACCCCACGGTCCCCCGATACAGTACCCTCCGACCAACCGCCATGTCATTTCGTCAGGACGGTACTAGCGCATCGTGCGGGGAACGGTTTTCGGTCTGAGCCTTCGTACAGGTCACCCCCTGAACCCCACGTCCGGCAGACGCCGGCAGAGTTCGCTAGAGCGGTAAGGCGTAGCGCAGCGGCGCTACCTCACGCTTGTCCTCGATGAGTTGCGCCTCGCAGAGGCCGCCCGAATCTCGGGGACGCGTCGGGAGATCGCGGACGAGAGCCCTGTTAAGCACTTGGCCCCCGCTGCCCGGACGGCCACTCGGAGGGGGGTGGTGATAAGCCCCAGGCATGGGTGCCGGGCCGCGACAACACCAGCCGACGGCTCGCCGCCGCAGGCTGGTCGACCGGAGCTTTCCTTCCCTGTGGCGTAGCCGACGGCATCTGCCGGCAGTCCGGAGCGGCCCCCCGGGACCCCGAGAAATCATGCCACCGCACATCCGTGCCTCTCCGTTCAATTCGTGCTTGGCGTGCCGCGCCCGATTAGAAGCGCGCTGATGACGCACCGGTTGAGCAGCAGGCCTCGTCACGCCGTCGTCAGTTGGTGGCCCGCGCATGCTGGAGGGCGCGGGTCCACCACAGCAATTCGTCAATCGTGCGTCCAACGGCCTCCTTCGCCCCAGTCCGCGTCAATTCGCCTTGCGCGTCGAACGCCGCCCAGGGGGCCTGGATACCGACCTGCTCCCGGATGGGGACCATCTGCAGCTCGATCGACACGAGACGAAGCTGCTCCACCGCCCGATAGCCGGCCGCGTGGCCGCCATAGCTGACGAAGGCGACGGGCTTGCGATTCCACTCCTGGTAGGCATGGTCCAGGGCGCTCTTGAGGGCTCCGGGGTAGCCGTGGTTGTACTCCGGTGTCACGATGACGTAGCCATCGGCGGCGGCGACTTTGTCCGCCCAGCGCCGGACGGCAGCATCGCGTTGGTCGGGCGACGCCGGTCCTTCGTAGACCGCTAGTGGGTAGTCGCGCAGATCGACCAGTTCGAAGTCGGCCTCCGGCCGCTCGTCGAGCTGTCGCATGAGCCAGCGGGCGACGTTTTCGCCGACGCGACCTTCGCGCGTGCTACCGAGGATGACCAGAATTCGGGGCTTCATCTCAAACGTGACCTCCGTGACTTATGGGCTGTAGTGTTCCGTTGCCGCTTGGGCGCCGTCGCTAGCGGCGAGGTTAGGACGCGTCGCCGACGCCACCGCCCCGAGGACAGCGCTGCTGTTCGGTGACGTAAACAGGCCGATGCCAAGCCCGGTGAGCAGCAGCACGGCCGCGATGAATTCGATCGGCGTCGACCCGTCCAGGCGCGACATCAGGAACAGGCCGAGCGACAGGATCAGCATGCCCGCTGTCGCCGGAGTGCGCGAGCCCCTTCACGCTAACCGGTTCGCGGCACGCAGCGCCGGTCCGGGGCGCACGGACGAGCGAGGCGTCATCCGCAGCGAAATCGCAGGTGAACCGGTCGGGGCCTCCGGCAGCGTCACTCGGACGCCCGCGTCGGTCGACTCCCACGCGAGGGCGCCCTGGTGACCCAGCAGCTCCACTTTCGCGTCGCCTTCGAGCTCGACCGGCAGCGCGAGTGACCGCGGCGCGACGGATTTCGACAGCGAGGGTCCGGCCAGGACGATGGCATGCACGGCGTCATCGTTGGCGGTGAAGCGGACCTCGAGCTTGTCGTCCGTGGTGGCCGCCGGAAGGTCCCACGGGCGGGTGCCATAGACAGCGCCGCCATTGGTGCGCAACCACCAGCCGATGGCCACCAGACGTTCCGCCTGCTCCCACGGAATGTCACCCGCGCCGGTGGGCCCGACGTGGAGCAAGAAGTTTCCGCCGTGCGCGACGACGTCGACGATCTCCTGCACCAACTCGGTCGAGCCCAAATAGGTTGCGTCGCTCTCCTGGCGGTTGTACCCCCACGACGAGCCGACCGGACGGGAATTCTCCCACTTCCGGCCTTTGGCCCGTTGCGTGGCGGCAAAGGCCGGTAGGTCCCGCTGACACGCGTACTCGGTGGTGGCGAAGTCACCGAATTGCTCGCCGAACACCACGACCTCTTCGGTGTCCCCGATGGAGGCAATCTCGCTGAAGCGGTCGTTCATCAAGCCGTCGGGAACCTGTTCGACGTACCAGTTGTACAGGCTGTTCGGATCGGCCTTGGACGTGTAGCTATAGTCGTTCCACAGCACCGACGGCTGGTAGCGCTCCACGAGCTCACGCCAGTGGGCATCCGCGTAGGCGGCGTACTCCTCAGTGTCGGGTCCCGCGGCCATCATGGAATCCATGTCGGCGATGGGGATGCCGCCGAAGGTCCAGTCCATGCCGCCGGTGTACATGACGCCGAAGCGCATACCCCGCGCCCGAACCGCCGCCGCCAGCACACCGACGACGTCTCGCTCGGCCTGCCAGTTCTCCCGGTACGGGTTGGGATGCGCGCTCGGCCACAGCAAGAAGCCGTCCTCGCACTTCACGACGAACACCACGTACCGAGCGCCGGACCGGGCGAACAGCTCGGCCCACGGCTCGGGATCCCAGGCTGCGAGCCCGGCCCGGAACTGCTCGACGAACGCCTCGAAGGGAAGGTCGCCGTAGTGCTCGGTGTGATACGTCGCCATCGGGCTCCCCGGAATCGACATCACGTTCCAATAGCTCTCGGCGTTTGGGTTGCTCTGAAAGAAGTGTGCCCAGTCGAAATCAGCCGAACCGAACTCTGAGTAGAAGTCAGGTGGACGCGTGGTAGCAAAGGCGGGGATGGCCGCTGCCGTCCAGTGGATGAAGATGCCGAGCTTGGCGTCGTCGAACCACGCGAGAAGCGGCCTGACCAGTTGCGGGGCATTGGTGGAAGTCATCGTTCACTCTCCGTTGAGGTCGAGTATGGGGCAGTGCTCGTTGGCGTCTTGCGGTGGCGGTCGTAGGAGACCTGCAGGAGGTGCATGCTCGGGCGGGCGCCATCAGATCAGCAGCAGGGTTTTTCCGATCACGCCGCGGGCCTCGATCGCGGCGTGCGCGTCGGCGGCCCGCTCCAGCGAGAAGGTCTGCCCGATGACCGGCCTGATCCGCCCCGCCGCCGCCTCGGACAGCACCCGCTCGATCAGCCGCTTCCCGTCCGCGGGCGAGAAC
>JACCZL010000780.1 GCA_013695975.1 Chloroflexota bacterium | reverse complement strand
GGCCGGCGGGAAGGTCGCCCGGCTGATCCGCGAGCTGCGCCCGAGGGTCGTCGTGACTGAGAACGACAACGGGACCTACGGCCACCCCGACCACGTCATGTGCCACCGCGTCACCATGCGGGCCTGGGACCTGGCCGGCGACCCCGCCGCTCCCGTCGACGGAGCGCCCTGGCAGCCCGCTCGGCTCTACGCGATGGCGGCCGTCACCGAAGGCTGGGACGAGATCGTCCAGCGCATGCGGGCCGAGGGTCTGGATACTGCCTGGCTAGAGGCGATGATCGAGCGCCGCCGCGAGCACGTCCCGCCGGTCAGCCCGGCCGACGTGACCGCCGCGATCGACGTCTCGGACTACGCCGAGACCCAGCGTCGGGCGCTCCTCTGCCACCGCACCCAGATCGCCCCCGACAATTTCCTGATGGGCCTGCCGCCCAACGTCCGCCGCCTCGCCTTCGGCGTCGCCTACCTCATGCGACTCCGGCCGACGCCCGCCCCGGGCGAGCGGGACGCCGACCTGATTCCTTAGTCGGCCAATGGGCGGAACTCCATCGCCTGGGCCTGGGCGGCCATCGTCTCGCTGTCGAGGTGGATGTCGAAGCGGGCCAGGACGGCGCGGTCGTGCTCGTCGGCGGCGGCCCGCATCCGCTCGTTCCAGGCGTTTGACAGCGCCTTGGCCTCCTCGATCCAGCGCCGCTGGGTCGCCGCGTCATGGTTGGCCAGCCAGGCCAGCCAGCGCGACTGGAAGCGGACGTGGGTCGTCTCGTCGGCCAGGACGTAGTCGTAGAGCAGGGCCGTCTCGAAGTCGCCCTTCGCCAGGCCTTCCTGGATGTACTCCTTGAAGCGGACGTTGCCGGCCGCTTCCTCGACCGGCCCGAGGATCGCCAGCAAGTGAGGCAGGTCCATCGACATCCGCCGCTCGAAGTTGCCGCCCGGCCGCTCCGGCAACATCCCGAGGTGGCCGCCGAGGTCCTCGAGCCGCTTCCAGGCGACTTCGCAGTGGCGGACCTCGTCCCAGGTCTGGCGGGCCATGTCGTAGTGGAACTCGAAGGGCATGTTCGGGTGCTCGTACATCACCCGTCCGAGCAGCTCGGCGGCTCCCAGCTCGCTCTGGGACATTCGGTGCATCCGCGAGAACAGCTCGCGCTCCGGATCGGGGTTTGGCTCCTCCGGGCGGACGTTCATCAGTGGCACGAACCGCTCGTCACGGACGGCGTTCTTCACCTGGGGCTCGTAGGGCCGGCCCTCGACCCAGCGCGGGCTCGGCGGCGGCGGGTCGGCGTCGATCAGCTCGGTCGGGCCACCGGCCAGCGCCTCGCGCACGGCCCCGACGTGTCGCTCCAGCTCCATCTGGCGGCGCATCGCCCGCTCGCGCCGATCCGCATCAGTCGCCAGCTCGCGGATCCAGGACTCACCCCAGCGGATCTGGCGCTCCAGGTGGGGGGCCAGGTCGGCCAGCAGATCGACGGTCGGGGCGTCGGCGACGGCCGACGTGCGGCTCGCCAGCTCAGCGTAGGCCGTCGCCAGGTAGGGCTTGATCACCCGATAGACCGCGACCAGCCGTTCGAGGGTGTCGGTCGAGCGGTCGGCGGCGTCGACCAGGTCGCGCAGCGCGGCCGGCACGCGGGTGCCCCGGGCTGGAGCGCGCAGCTCGACCAGGCGGCGGCCCAGCCGCTCAGCGTGCTGGGCGCCCTCCCAGACGTGCTTGCCGGTCGTCAGCTTGACCTCCCACTCCGGGGTGATCGCCATCCAGCCGCCGAGCAGGCGAAAGGTCTCACGCTCGAGGTAGCGGAAGGCGGCCAGCGCCTGAGCGTTCGACTTGACGAGCAGCTCGCCGGGCAGTCGGCGTCGGTCGCGTAGCGCAAGGGTCGCGGTCATGGTTTCTCCTCCTCGATCCGCTCAGTCGTCGTCATCCTCGAGCGGCGTCACGTCGCGGAAGCGGTGCAGCCCGATCTCGACCAGGTTGAGGTCCCCCCGCTCGACCCCCTCTCGGATCAGCTCGACATGGTAGCGCTCCGGGTCCGTCGCTACCGTCCCAATCCGCTCGACCAGCCGCCAGACCTCGTCCATCAGCGCCTCCGGATCATTCTCGCCCAGGTCCGCACGGCTAGGTGTCGAAATCGTCATGGCTCCGGGCGCGCTCGTCACGGCTTGCATCCTCGGGCAACTGCGAACGGGTGTCGCTCGACAGGATACCATGTTCGCTCCCGCCATCTGGGAGAGGGCTGGAGCGACGGCTGCTGAACAGGTCTAGCTCAGCCGAGCAGCTCGACCCCGGCCAGCTCCCGTCCAGGGAATGCGAGTGGCGCGAGCCGGTCGCCGCGCCCCACCGTCCAGGAAGTGCGGTAGCCGCTCGGGGTGGGGTCACGGGAGACCAGGATCGTGTCCGCGTTGACGTCCACCAGCCAGACCTCCGGGATGTTGTGGCGGGCGTAGAGCGGCAGCTTCGTGCGGCGGTCGTACTCCAGTGACGTGTCCGCGACCTCGACGAGCAGGAAGATGTCCGGTGGTGTCGGGAGGGCCGCGGCGTAGAAGTCGGGGCGATCCTTCAGCAGGGCTAGATCCGGCTCCGGCTCGTTGTGCTCATCCAGCCGGACAGGGCTCTGGACCGAGACTAAGGCGACGTCCCCGAAGCGCTGCGTGAACCGTCGGTTGAGTCGATGCACTTCCGCAACGTGTCGGCTGCCGATAGGCGACATCTGGATGATCTCTCCGTCGATGAGCTCGACCGGATCGTCCTCGGTCAGGACACCAGCGCGACCCATCTGTTCGTAGTCATGCACCGTGAAGCGTCGTCTGGTCGGTGTCAGCGTCATCCTGGGCCTCCACCCGCGATTGTAGCCCGCCGGCGTCTTCTTCAGCGGCCCGGATGCTGGCGAGGTGACCGCCGATCCCCAACCCCTGACCTCTGACTCCTGATCGGGATGGTGGTGTGGCATGGTCGTCCCCAATCCAAGCATCTGACGCGCACCCGCGGATCAGGGGTAGCCAGCCGGGTGGCGCGAGCGGCCGGCAGCGCGTATCCTTGCCGGGCCAGGGGTGGTCGACGCCGGTCACCGGCTTCGACCGGGATTGAGGTTTCATGCTTGTTGCTCGTTCGCGCCTGACTCCGCTTGCGTTCGCGGGGCGAGTCGCTCGTCGGCTGGCGGCGCTCACCACGGTCGCCATCTTGCTGTTCGGGCCAGCACCTCTCGTGGGCGCCGAGCCCAACCGCGCGGCTGGCGTCGAGATGCCGACCGGTGGCGCGCCGCTCCCCCCGACTGAAGGGGCGACGAAGTCCGCGGAGGGGGAGCCGCCAACGGAAACGCCAGCCAGGCGTCAACGGGGTGTCCAGGGTGAGGCGGCGGTGAGTGAGGAGCAGCCGCTCCGGGCGTGGCACTTCGCCGAGGGCAACAGCCGCCACGAGTTTCAGACGTTCTTCTCCGTGCTCAACTTATCCGACCGTCCGGCCAGCGTGACCGCCAATTACCACCGCGAGGATGGGATCCGAATGGTCCAGTGGCTTGGGGTCGAACCGCGGTCGCGGGTGAGCCTGGACGTCGGGGAGATCGTCGGCCAGCATGCCTTTGGGGCGAGCTTCGCCGCCGACGAGGATGTCGTGGTCGAGCGCTCGACGACCTGGGGCCCGGACCAGCACGCCGAAACTACCCTCGGCTTCGCGCCCAATGGCAAGCGTGCCTGGCACTTCGCCGAGGGCACGACTCGCGGGCGGGTCACCACGTTTTTCGTGACCCAGAATTTGAGCGACGTCCCAGCGACGGTGAGGGCGACCTTCACCCGTGACGACGGCTCCCGCGAGCAGCGCTCGGTGACGCTCCCGCCGCGCGGCCGCGAGGCCTTTCGGATGAACGACCTGCTGCGCAACACCGCCTTCGCCGCGAGCTTCACCGCCGATCAGGATGTCGTGGTCGAGCGGACGATCCTGAACGAGGGGCCGGTCGGGGTGCTCGGCGGATTCGGGTACGCGCCGACCGGGCCGGAGGCCGGCGCGCGGGCCTGGGACTTCGCCGAGGGCAGTACCCGTCAGCCCTACGCGACCTATTTCATCGTCTTCAACCCGAACCCGGAACCCACCGACGTCCGCTTGCTCTTCCGTCTCGACGGCGGCGTGACGCGGAAGCACCGGCTTTCGCTGCCGCCGTTCGGCCGACTGGCCATCGATCCGCGCGAGATCGTGCCGGCGGCCGACTTCGCCACGTCGATCGTGGCCGATCGCCCGATCGTCGCCGAGCGCTCCTACTCCTCCAGTGGTGACGGTCTCTTCGGTGCACTCGGCTACACGCCGACCGCGGACCGCCGAAACTCGCGGACCTGGTACTTCGCCGATGGCAACACCGGTGGTCAGACCGAGACGTTCTTCGTCCTGGCCAATCTCAGCGATCGATCAGCCGAGGTGCGCGCTAGCTTCTTCGCCGACGACGGCAAGTCCCGCGATCATGCGATGACGATCCCGGCCGGTGGCCGCCTGAGCATCCGCGCCAACGACCTCGTCTCGGAACGAGCCTTTGCATCGCGATTCCTGGCCGACCGAGACATCGCGGTGGAGCGGACGGTCTACTTCGGTGGCCGCGGCGGCTTCACCAGCTTCGGCGCCGGCGCCGGCCGCCCCTGAGCGCTCCCTGCATCCGCACTCTCGGGCCGTCTCGGCGCTGAGACGGCTGATCGGCCCGGGCGGTGCTGTGCCATAATGCGGCGCCTCGGCTGAGCGACGGGGTGGGGGGGGACCGTGCCGGTCTCGGAGAGTAACTCGCGGGTCGTCTACGAGGCGCTCAAAGCGTCTGGCATCAGGCTCGTCTCGGCCTTGCCGGAAACCTGGCTGGTCCACCTGATCCGGATGGCTGAGGAGGACCCGTCGACCATCCTCGTCCGAGTCGCCAAAGAGGAGGAGGGGATCGGGATCTCGACCGGGGCGCACTTCGCCGGCCTGCGCTCGGCGCTGCTGATGCAGAACCACGGGTTCCTCCAGTCGATCAACGGGATCACCTCGCTGGCCCTGCTGTACAAGATCCCCCTGCTGATGCTGATCAGCGACCGCGGCTACCTCGGCGAGCGCGACCCCTGGCAGACCGAGGGCGGCAAGTTCACCCGCCGGGTCCTCGACGCCCTCGGGATCGTCCGCGACGACCTGGTCGAGCGGGACCGGGTCCCCGCCCAGGTGGCCAAGGGCATGACCCTGGCGCAGTCGTCGCTCTCGCCGGTGGCGCTGCTGCTCTCGCGCGACCTGATGTGGGAGGAGCCGGCGTGAGGCGGATCGACTGCCTGGCCGCGATCTACGACGAGCTGACCGAGTGCGCCGTCGTCACGATCATGGGCGCGGTCGCCGCCGAGCTCTACTCACTCGGGCATCGGGCCAACTTCTTCTATATGGAGCACTCGATGGGCCTGGCCTCCTCGATCGGGCTCGGCATCGCCCTGGCCCAGCCGAAGCGCAAGGTGGTCGTCGTCGACGGCGACGGCTCGGTGCTGATGAACCTTGGCGGCCTGACGACCCTGGCCCGCTACGCCCCCCCGAACCTGACCCACCTGATCTTCGACAACGAGAGCCTGCTCTCAGTGGGCGGCTTCCCGACGGCGACCTCGACCGGGTCCGATCTGGCCCTGATCGCCCGCGGGGCCGGCATCCCGAATGCCCGAGAAGTCTGCGACCTCGACGAGTTCGCCCAGGCGGCGACGGCCGCCATCGAGGCCGACGAGCTGGCCTGCATCGTGGCCAAGGTCGAGGCGGTCGGGCCGGCCAGCTTCCACATGGACCTGCACCTGCTCGAGAACCGCTTCGAGTTCCCGCGCGCGCTGCGACTGCCCGAGCAAGCCCCGCTGCCGGAGGCGCCGCCGCGTCCGGAACCGCGTGCCGCGACGCCGACGACGCGCCAGCCGACCGTGGCCGGGCCGGCCCACCCTGAGCCGTCGTAGCTGATGATGCAGACGTTGTCAATCGTTGGGGAGGAGCCATGAGCACGCTGAACACGCTCGTCGAGGCCCTGGCGGATGGATCGGTCGAGGTCGTCGACCTGAGTCAGCCGCTCTCCGAGGAGACGCCGATCCTCCAGCTCCCGCCGCCGTTTGCGAACACGCCGGGCTGGAAGCTGCACGAGATCAGCCGCTTCGACGAGCGTGGCCCGGGCTGGTACTGGAACTGGTTCGAGGGCGGCGAGCACGTCGGGACCCACTTCGACGCCCCGATCCACTGGATCACCGGCCGCGACGGCGAGGACGTGACCCGGGTCCCGCCGCGGCGGCTGATCGGCCCGGCCGTCGTGATCGACAAGTCGGCCGAAGCGGCCGACGACCCGGACTTCCTGCTCACCGTCGACGACATCCACGCCTTCGAGCGGGAGCACGGCCCCTTGCCGCGCGACGGCTGGCTCCTCTACCGCACCGGCTGGGACGCCCGCGCCCACGACCAGGCAGCCTTTCTGAACGCCAATGAGACCGGCCCCCACACCCCCGGCATCGAGACGGCGACCGCCCGCTGGCTGGCCGAGGAGAGCCCGATCGTCGGCCTGGGCGTCGAGACGGTCGGCACCGACGCGGGCATCGCGCACGGCTTCAACCCGGCCTTCCCCTGCCACTCCTACATGCTCGGGGCCGGCAAATACGGCCTGACTCAGCTCGCCAACCTGGCCCAGCTCCCCCCGACCGGCAGCGTCCTCGTCGTCGCCCCGCTCAAGATCGTCAACGGCTCCGGCAGCCCCGCCCGGGTACTGGCGCTCGTCCCGGGGCGGTAGCCCGCCACGACGGTCGACCGCTCGGCTCAAGCTTCGATCTGTCGGGCGACCTCGGCGAGCGTCGGGAGCGGGCGCTGCCAGAGCCAGGCCACGCGCAGCCGGAAGCCCGGCAGGATCGCCGAGTGGTAGAAGCCGTCCGCGTCGATCGGGCCGAGATGGTAGTGACCGTCCTCGCCGAGCTGATAGAACCAGGCTTCTGCTCGAAGCGTGTCCACCAGCCAGTATTCGGGGATGCCGGCTGCCTCGTACTCGACGAACTTCGTGCCCCGATCCCGCTCGTCGCTCTCGGGCGAGATGATCTCGACTACCAGGTCGGCCGGGCCGTCAAGATAAGTCTCGCGCAGTCGGTCCGCGTGCTCGTTCGCCACGAACAGGAGGTCCGGCTCCCGCCCGCTCGGTCGGGTCGGCAGCCGCATCAAGAAGGGGGCGAACAGGACCGCCCCAAGCCGAT
>JACCZL010000779.1 GCA_013695975.1 Chloroflexota bacterium | reverse complement strand
CTCAACCCCCTCGGTAAAGGGAGGGTGTTGGGGGTCGGTTGGCTCACGGGGCTCAGGACTCTGAGGAAGACTTCGTCTCGATCGGCGCCTACTTATTCGGCGCCAACAGGTAGGCGATGATTTGCCCTAGCTCCTGGTCCGAGAGCTGCCCCTGGAAACTTGGCATGACCGGAGCGTAGCCGGGAACGAGGAAGGCCTGCGGCTGGAGGATCGACTCGCGCAAGTACTCCTCGGCCGCCGCGCCTGGCTTGCGCGAACCGGCCACGGACTGAACCTGGCTCAGGTTCGGACCAGTCTGGCCGCCGACGCCACCGCCGACGACGTGGCAGCCGATGCAGCCCTTGCCCTGGAGCAGTCGCGCACCAGCCCTGGCCTCGTCGCTGAGGTCCGCGGCAAGCTGGACCTCCGGCTTTTGCGGCTCTGGCGCACCGTGGGCGATCTTCTCCCTGGCCTCGTCGCGGACCTCCTCCCAAACGCTCTCCTCACCCCGGACATGCTTATCGCCCTTCGTGATCATCACCGTCAGCTCGTGAATCTGCTCGTCCAGCAGCGTTCCGCCGTCCTGACGACCCCAGGCCGGCATCGGCGTGCCAGGCCGGCCGCGCTGCAGTGTCTTGTACACCAGCTCATACGCTTTCTTGTACTCGTCGGCATCCTTCGGGCGTAGGTCTTCACGGTTGAGCTGCGGCGCCACCCGCGGCGGCTCGCTGTCAGGAACGACTGCCCCGAGCCCGTCGACCCCGTGGCACCCGATACAGAGCGTCGTGTACAGCTCGACCCCGCGCTCGATGCTGACGTTCTCCTGGCGCTCGGCCGCCCGCGCCTGGCGGATCGGCTCCCAGAACCCATAGCCCACCAGCGAGAGCACCGATACCAACGTGATGCCGAGGATCACGGCGACCTTCCGCTCCATGGACGGGTTGCCAGAGGGGACCTCCGGCACCGGCTGATGGGCGCGCTTGCCAACCCCACTCGCATAGACGACGAGGCCGGCGAGCAAGAGCAGCATCCCGAGGATCAGGATCACCGCCCCCACACTGTTCTCCATAAATGAGGACCTCCGAAGCTGCTAGACGGGCGTTGCCTGCGATCCATCCGCGACCTGGCGGGTGATCGCCCTGGTCGGGTTTGCCGTCACAAAGACCTTCCCGTCGCGCACTTCCGTCGGAAACAGGTCCATCGGTCGCGGCGCCGGCCCCTGGACGATCTGGCCGTAGCGATCGTAAATCGAACCGTGGCACGGACAGTTGAAGCGCCCCTGTCCCTGGACCGGGTCCATCGACGGGTCATTTGGCTTCCATGGGACGGTGCAACCCAGGTGCGGACACTTCCACCAGAGCGCCAGGACCCCCTCCGGTACGCGCGAGAGGTAGAACTTGCCCTCCTGAAAGACCCGCACGTCGCCAAGCTTCAAATCGCTCACCGCCCCGGCGCTGATCTCGCCACCGAAGGCGCCAACCTTCTTCGGCCAAAAAAAGCCGACGAACCCGGCCGAAAACTGGGCCAGCAGCAGCATCAGGGTGCCCCACCCGACCCAGCGGAAGACCGTTCTGCGCTGAACCCCGCGTTTGCGTACCAGCGGCTCGTCGGCGCCCGGCCGCGGCGACGCGGTCCGCCGCTCGATCTCCTCAGCGACCTCAGCGCCCGGATAGAAAAGCCCCCGTTGACGGGCTTCTTCAGCCATAGCTACCTCTCATTCAATGCGAATCATCGACTGGTCCCACGGCCAGTACAGGTGCATACCCTGGCCGCGGAAGAACGTCCCGAAGATCGTCAGCACGACGTACACCACCAGAAAGCCGGTGAAGAAGGCGATCATCCAGTCGCGCGCCCCGTCCGGCTTGTAGATCCGTTGCAACAGACCAACTAAGATCACGATCGGCAGCGTCATCAGGAACAATGGAACGACGATATCGACGATGAGCCCGGACCTGAAGAAGTCTATCCGCGTCAGCTCGGCGATCCGTGCCATCATCGGCTTAACGCCCACGTACTCGTCGAACATGATCTCCAGGATGAGGACGATCGTCGTATACCAGGTCGTAAACCAGAAGATCGGCACGGCCTTCGGTGTGCCAAACCACTTGCCAACGTCACGGGTATTGCGGTCGATGTAGGGGATGATCGCGATCAAGGCGAGCGCCCCCGATGGGACGAGCACCCCCGCCAGGGCCGGGTGCATATGCAGGAGCAGCTCCTGCAAGTTGAGGAAGTACCAGGGCGCCTTCGACGGATTGGGCGTGCGGTCGGCGTTGGCGTGCGCCTCGAGCGGGGCCTGGAGGATGTAGCCGATCACGAACATCGACAACATCATCAGCATCGCCGACAGCAGCTCGATCGTGACTAGGTGAGGCCAGACGTAGACGAGCCGCTGCTGCTGCTCGGCGACCGCTGGCGCCGTCCCGCCCGCCGCCTGCGCCGAACCCCGCTGCGTCGCGGCCGCCAGGCGCTCGCGCTGCTCCGGCG
>JACCZL010000767.1 GCA_013695975.1 Chloroflexota bacterium | reverse complement strand
GGGCGCGCCCGACGACGGCCTCGTGCGCCCGCGCCTCGAGCGTGTCGTCGAGCGGCGTCAGGACGGCCTCCGGCCCGTAGCGCCGTCGGAGCGCCCGCCCGATCAGGTGATCCGCGAACCAGGGGTTCTTCGGCAGCAGCGAGCCGTGCATGTAGCAGCCGTGGGCCTCGCGGTAGACCGCTCCCTCGGTGCCATCTTCGCCGTTGTTGCCACTTCCGATCAGCACCCGTCCGAGCGGGCGGCAGCCCGGACCCAGGTAGGTCCGTCCGCTGTGATTTTCGAAGCCCACGAGCGTCTGAGCCATTCCATCGAGCTCGGCGCGGACCACGATGTTGCCGATGTGGCGGCGGCTGCCGGGGGGCGAGCGGACGTCGAAAACGCCGACACCAGCAAGCTCCTCACCGTCGACGGTGGTATAGCTGTGCCCGAGCAACTGATACCCACCGCAGACCGCCAGGACGACGGCCCCCGCCTCGACGGCGTCCCGGATCGCGCTCCCCTTGTGCGCCACGAAGTCGGGCGAGACAACCTCCTGCTCGCGATCCTGACCACCGCCGAAGAAGACGAGATCGCAGACCTCCGGCCGCAGCGGATCGCCGATGCCGACCGACTCGACCCGCAGCTCGATCCCGCGCCAGGCGCACCGTCGCTGCAACGCCAGCACGTTGCCGCGGTCGCCGTACACGTTCATCAGGTCGGGGTACAGGTGGACGAGGGTGAGCTGCATCAGTCCTGCCAGAAACCTTCGACGTGGCCGGCCCGGGCGAGGACCTGACGAACTTCCAGCATCCCCGTGTAGGTCGGGAGCACGTAGACCGTCTCGTTTTCCCGGGCGCGGTCCAGGGCCAACTCGAGCGCGCGGGCTGGATCGGACTCGACCGTGATCTGTTCCACTGGTACTTGCGCGTACTTCAGTCGCACCGCCATGTCCTCGGCGCGGGTCCCTGCGCAGATGACCGTTCCGACGCTGCCATCCAGGCGTTCGAAGTCGACGTCCCACAGCCAGGACACGTCGGTGCCGTCCGCGAAGTGGTCGTTGATCAGGATGAGCATGGTCCGAGCTGGTCCCGAGTGCAAGACCGTTCGGAGCACCTCGTTAAATCCGACCGGGTTCTTGACCAGGGCCAGGAAGACCTCGCGCCCGCGGACGGGGATCCGCTCGAGCCGTCCGAACGCGGCGGTGAAGCTCTCGAGACCGCGTCGGATCTGGTCCAGCTCGACCCCGAGGGCCAGGCACCCGGCCGTCGCCGCGACGGCGTTGTAGACGTTGTAGAGGCCGGGCAGGCTCAGGCGCGCCCGCAGCTCTCCGCGCGGGGTGCGGATGCGGACGTCGGTCCCGCGGTCCCCAAGCAGCTCGATCGATTCGGCGACGATCTGGGGCGCCGGCCGGCTCCAGCCGCAGGCGCCCGGGCAACGATAGTGCCCGAGGTGGCTGTAGTACACGACGCTGTACTCGTAGGCCGCGCCACACGTCGGGCAGAGGCGGGCATCGGCGGCGTGGGGCAGCTCGGTGGCCCCCACGCTGGTGTCGCCGACGCCATAGTAGAGCGGCGGCCGGAGCGAGGCTCGGCCGAGGCTCGCGACAGACGGGTCGTCGGCGTTGAGGACGAGCGTTGCGTCCGGCGGCAGGATCGCGACGGCTCGGCGCCAGAGCTCGGCGACGAAGTGGACTTCGCCGTAACGATCGAGCTGATCGCGGAAGACGTTCGTCAGCAGCACGGCCCGTGGGCGGATCTGGCGGAGCGCGGCCGGCAGCGTCGCCTCGTCGACCTCGAACAGACCGACGTCAGCCCGCGGGCGACCTCGCAGATCGGTCTGCTGGACCACCGCGGTGACCAGTCCGGTGACGAGGTTGGCGCCGGCCCGATTGTGCATCGGGCGAATGCCGGCCCCGCGGAGGATATGCGAGATCAGCCGCGTTGTCGTGGTCTTGCCGTTGGTGCCCGAGACGAGCACCGATCCGAGCGCCAGGCGGCGCGTCACCGTCGTGAGCGCCCCCGGGTCGATCCGCGGGACGACGTGCCCGGCGATGACGGTCCCGCCGCCGCGCCCGAGGCGTCGGCTGAGGTCCGCCGTGACCCGGCCGGCCAGCAAAGCAGCAGTCAGGCGCGCTCCCAATCCAGACCCCAGCGCGGGACTCGCTCCGCGTCGCCCGCATGATACCAGAGCCCGAGCGCGCTGCTCGGGCTACCATGCCCGCATGCTTACGCGGGCTGGGCTGGTCGGGGCGGCGACGTGGCTGTTGACCCTGCTGGGGTGCGGCGCCCCCCCACCGTCGACAACCCCGTTGCCCACCGCGTCGCCCGCGGCGGCTGCGTCGCCCTCTCCGCCGCCGAGCCCCCGTCCCAGTCCGAGCCCGTCGCCAAGCCCACCTCCGGTTCCAGTGAGCTCGACCCTGGCCTTTGAGCGCGACGGGGAGCTCTGGAGCGCGGCGCCGGACGGGAGCGAGACGCGGGCGCTGACCGCGAGCGGCGACGCGACCATGCCGCGCTGGTCACCTGATGGCCGGCAGCTCCTCTTCGTGCGTGGGCAAGGGATGGCAGCGGAGTTGTACCTGACCACACCCGGGGGCACTCCGCGCCGACTCACCAGCAACACGCGCCCCGAAACCGGGGCTCGCTGGTCGCCGCGGGACGGTCGGGTCGCCTACACCCTCCCACGCTCCCTCGGGGTCGGCGGCTCGCTCGATCCGAGCGCATCGGAGGAGGTTTGGATCGTGGATCCGACCCGAGGCGAGGCGCGCAAGCTGGTCGACGGGTTCGATCCGGCCTGGTCCCCCGATGGGGGCCGACTGACCTATGCGACGAACGGACGGCGCCGGACCGCCGCCCCGAGCGGCGCGTTCCTGAACGCCATTCACCTCGTTCCCGAGAGTGGCCGCGGGGATCGCCCGGTCATTACCCTGGGCCAGATCCCGTGGGACCTCGAGCCGTCCTTCCAGCTCCCCTTCCGACCGGAGACCTACCGACTCCGCGCTCCGGCCTGGTCCCCCGATGGACGCTCGCTCGTCGCTAGCGCGGACGGCCACACGGCGATGGCGGTCACCTTCGACGATGCTGGGGGCAACCTCCGGGTCTGGGCGCCAGCCTACCAGGGTGCGATCGGTCGCGCCGCCTGGTCCCCACGCGGGGATCGGCTCGCCATCGACGCTCGACTGGTGACCGGTCTCGAGGTGGTCACCATCGTCGACCTGCCGACCGGGCGCGAGACCCGGCTCGGCGGGGCCGAGCAGGGCTTCCAGGCCAGCGGTCCGAGCTGGGCCCCGGATGGTCGTCGGCTTGCCCTCGTGAGCCGCGCCCTCCCGGATCCACGCGAACCAGAGCCGCCACGCGAGCTGCGTGTCTACGGAGCCGATGGTGTCCCGCTCGGCGTCGCCGCTCGCGGAGCGATCGGTAGCGTCGACTGGAACCCGGCCCGGCACTGACGCCTCGGATGAACGCGATCGCCCGCGCCCCTACGAGGCGCGTGCGATTCGCTCGATCCGATAGCGGGTGACGCCGTCAGGTGCCTCGACTTCGACCGTGTCGCCGACGCGATGATCGACGAGCGCTCGGCCAACCGGTGAGTTGACAGAGATCTTGCCACCACGGCGGTCGACTTCGCCGGGGCCAACCAGCGTATAGGCGAGCTGCTCGTCTTCGTTCAGATCACGGACGACGACCATAGTCCCCAAACCGGCCCGCTCACCGGTCGCCACGCCCACGATGGTGGCGGCGCCCAGCGTCTCTTTGATTTCGCTGATCCGCCGGCTGAGCTCAGCCAGGTGCTGCTTGGCGGCGTCATACGGGGCGTTCTCGCGAAAGTCCTTGTCGGCGTAGGCGCTCTCGAGGTCGGCGGTGGCCCGAGGCCGCTCCTCCGTCTCCAGACGCTTCAGCTCGGCTTGGAGGGCGTCGTGGCCGGCCTGGGTGACTTCGATCGTCTGGGCGGCGACCGGGTTTCCCAGGTTCGTCCGCTCGGCAGCGGTCTTGCGCCGTACCCGCACGTGGCTGGCGAGCGCCACGTCGAGCAGCCGCTTGCTTCGGGCATCGGAGAGGAACTGCCGCAGCGGGTCGAGCCTGGTGGTCGGGTCAACTCCGGAGGCCGCCATATGATCCTGGTAACGGTCGAGCTGGATCGGGTCGAGCTCTCGCAACGGCCGCTCCGGCCCATACCATCGGGTGAATCGCTGCAGCTCCGGCGCCATCGTCGGCCGCTCGGCCGGCTTGAGGGCCGCGATGAAGTTCCGTACGGCTTCGCCGACGGTGACGACTTGCGACATCAGGGCACTCCGTTCGGCCCCCGCCTGCCGCTGCTGACGAGGCCACTGGTCGGTGCTGGGAGCCTCGTCGCCGCCAAAGGACTTAAGGGGACCCATCAATTATAACGACGAGGGCGGCAGACGGCACAGGGCGTCCCACAGTGACGCCGGCCGGGCCGACGTCCGACCCGCTACTGGACCAGGGGCGTGATGGAAACGGCGACGGGGCAAGATCTGCTCGAGCGTGGTGCGCGAGCGCTCGGGATCGCGCTGAGTGAGCGCCAGCTCGAGCAGTTCGCGGTCCATACGAGCGCCCTGGCGGAGTGGAACGGGCGCGTCAACCTGACCAGCGTCACGGATCCCGAAGCCGTCCCGACGAGGCACTTCCTGGATTCGCTGAGCTGCGCAGTCCCAGTCCTCCCCCTGCTCGGCGCCGATCAAACCCTGACCGCGATCGACGTAGGCTCCGGAGCTGGATTCCCGGGTCTGCCGCTCGCGGTCGCCTTCCCGACCTTGCAGATGATCTTGCTGGAAGCGACCGCGAAGAAGGCGGAGTTCCTCGAGCACGCCGTCGCGGAGCTCGGTCTGCAGACCGTATCCGTGGTCCACGGTCGGGCCGAAGAGCTGGCCCGCCGGCCGGAGTACCGGGATCGCTACGACCTCGCCTTCGCGCGGGCCCTGGCGCCGCTGCCAGTGGCGCTCGAGCTGTGCCTACCCTTCGTCCGTCCGGGCGGTCGGCTGGTCCTGCCGCGCGGGAGTGACCTCGCCGCGCAGCTCGAGGCCGGGCACGCCGCGGCTCGCGAGCTCGGCGCGCGCCTCCTCCCGACCCTGCCGCTGACCATCGACGGCCTGCCCCCGAACCGCGCCCTGGTCGTGGCTGAAAAGCTCGATCCCACCAACCGCCGCTATCCCAGGCGAGTCGGCGTGGCGGCCAAGCGCCCGCTCGGCGCCAGCAGCTAGTCGAGGCCCAACTGCGCTGTCAGCTCGCGCAGGAAGCCCCCGACATCCATCACCAGGCCGATCGTCTGAAAGCTGCCGCGGTCGGTCACCTGTGGGCCATGGCGCGCACCGCGGCCTCCTGCATGTCAACTGCCATACTCGCCCCCTCGAGCATACCGCCCACGGCATCGAAGTCGTCAGCGCTGAGCGGCGGATCGACGCTTGATCCGAATCGATCCGCGAACTCGAGGGCTTCCTGATCCCGCCCGCATCCAATGAGCTCGGCCAGTCGTTTGCGGTACTGCTGGGGTGTCATTGGAAGGCGGCTTTCCAAAGGGACGTCAAGGTGCTCTCCATACCCCCGTCTGTGCTGAAGTCTACTCGTTGTGAGCCGAATACCTGGTCGGCAATGCCCTGTAGTCGGACCTGCTGCGCCGCGGTCAGTGGCGCCCCGCTGCTCGAACGCCTCAGGATATCGATCGTGTTGACAAACTTGACTCGGATCGTACCGGTTGGGTGTTGCCAGAGCGCCATCCAAAGCTCTCCAACATCCAGGTCACCGGCTCGTGCCAGCGCGCGATAGGCGGCGACGTAGTAGGCATACGAGGTCTCCGCGGGATCCATGCCCGCCTTGTCGCGCGTCACCAGGCGGGCCAAGCCCTCGACCATACCTTCCTCGAAGCCTCGGTAGGGCCGGTACTCCTGATATACATCCGTGGCGTACGTCTGGCGCGCGTGAAGGGACTCATGTACCCAGGTTCGGAACGTCGAGTCGGGCCGTCGATCTTCACGGAGAACTCGCCGCATCGGGATCCCGCCCAGCAGGAGGCTGCAGTCCACCAGTTTACGGCCTTGTGGAGCAGAGCCATCCTCGATGCGCAGCTCGAGTACTGGACCGCGCGGGAGCCCGCAGGCGCTCAGGCCGGCTGTGACGGCGGAATCCGCGCGCTCAATGACGGCGCGCAGATGGGGGTCGCCACTCTCCCAGGCACGCACGATGGCCTCGAGCGCCCGTCGCCGCTCATCGGCATCCCCCCTCAAGCGCAACGCGTCCCCGCTCAGCGCCCGTAGCTCCGGGCTCAGATGTGGGTATGGTGAGGCGGGCACGCGGCTCGGGCTAGTCGAGGCCCAGATGCGCCGCGAGCTCGCGCAGGAAGCCCTCCACATCCATCACCAGGCCGATCGTCTGAAAGCTGCCGCGATCGGTCAGCTTGGTCACCACGGCCGGGCTGATGTCGACGCACACCGTCGTCACCTTCGCGGGCAGCAGGTTGCCGGTGGCGATCCCGTGGAGCATCGACGAGAGGATCATCGTCATGTCGATCCCCTCGCGCACGATGCTCCGCATCGTCTCCTGCGCGACGACCATGTCGCTGATCACGTCGGGCAAGGGCCCGTCGTCGCGGACGGATCCAGCCAGGACGTAGCGCACGCCGTGGGTCACGCAGGCGTGCATGATCCCGTCCTGGAGAAATCCCTGCTCGACCGCGGCTCGGATGCTGCCGGCCTGGCGGATGCGATTGATCGCTCGGAGGTGGTGCTCGTGACCACCCTCGAGTGGGACCCCCTCGGCCTGCGAGACCCCAAGGGAAGTGCCGTAGAGCGCCGACTCGATGTCGTGGGTCGCGAGCCCGTTGCCGGCAAACAGGGCCTGGACGTAGCCGGCCTCGATCAAACGGACCAGCCGACCGCGCATGCCGGTGTGGACCAGGACCGGACCGGCGACGACGAGCGTCCGGCCTCCACGCTCGCGGATCTGTTCGAGGCGTCCGGCGATCTCCTTGACCAGCAGTGACTTCGGCTTTTCGCTCGAGACCGAGCTGCCCATGAAGGCGAATACCTGGGGCTGGCGGCGCGGTCGTTCGAGCGGCCGGACCCGGACCCCTTCGTGGCCGACGACGATCTGGTCGCCGGCGCGAACCTGCGAGTGCGGGGTAGTCGTGGCGGTCCCGCGCGCGAAGTCGACCCGGATCGCGCAATCCATCTCGGGATATTCGACCGCGACCCAGCGCCCGTCCACCATGGCCTCGGTGTCGAGGTTGGTCGTCGAGTAGAAGCCATCGGGGAACACGCCGTCCATCGGGGAGGGCTCACACCGGGCTGCTTGCGCCCCGACCGGACTCGCCCCGAGCCGCTGCGCGCGATCGATCAGGATGTCCAGGAGCTCGCGGGTTGGGGCGATGATCTGCACGCGGGCGAAGCTCGGATCGTCCTTGCGACGCCCGACCTCGATCTGCTGGATGACGAAGTCGCCACCGCGATCCATGACCTCGTCCATGATCGAGGGCAAGATCATCGAGTCGATGATGTGGCCCCGCAGCTCCACGACCTCCGAGAACGAGCTATCAGTCATCGCCGAAGGACCGGAAGGGTCTCCGATCGGACCCCTTCCCGAGTTTTGATCATTGTGATCAATGTGCGCGGGGGGGGTGTTAGATCGCCGCCGCACGCCGCTTCGCCTCGCTCGTTACCGCGCTGCGCTACTGGCGGCGCCGATCGCCGCGTCGATGAACGGGCCGGAGAAGAGCCCGATCGCCAGCACGCCGAGCGTCGCGGCCGTCAGCGACACGGCCGGAACCCAGCCGATCTCGATCGGTCCGTCCAGCGTCGACTCGGCCACGTACATCTGGCGGATGACGCGGGCGTAGTAATACAGCGACACCGCCGAGTTGATCACGCCCGCGATGACCGGCAGGTACAGTTCTTGTTCGGCGGCGGCCCAGAATAGGTAGAGCTTGCTGAAGAAGCCCGCCAGCGGCGGTAGGCCGGCCAGCGAGAGCAGGCAGACCGCCAGGATCGCCGCGAGGGCTGGTGCGCGCCGCGCGAGGCCAGAGTAACGCTCGAGCTCCTCGCCCTCGACGTAGCGCGACATCACGATGATGACGGCGAAGGCGCCGATGTTCGTGAAGGCGTACACCAACAAGTAGAAGAGGACGCTCGAGAGTCCGAAGGTCGAGCCGGCCGCCAGGCCCATCAGCATGTAGCCGACGTGCGCGATGCTCGAGTAGGCCAACATCCGCTTCAGGTTCGTCTGGAGGAGGGCGGCGAGGTTGCCAACCGTCATCGTGAGGATCGAGAGGACGACGAAGAGCTGGACCCAGGCCGCCTCGATCGCCCCGCCGGCGAGCGCGATGCCGAAAATTCGCATGACCACGGCGAAGCCAGCCGCCTTCGAAGCGACCGACAAAAAGGCGGTGATCGGCGTCGGCGCTCCCTCATAGACGTCCGGCGTCCACATCTGGAACGGCACCGCGGCGATCTTGAAGCCGAGCCCAGCGATGACCATCGACATCGCCAGTAGCGCGGCCGGGGTGGCGCTCGTCGTCAGGATCTGGCCAATCGCTTGCAGATTGGTGCTACCGGTGATGCCGTAGAAGAGGGCCATGCCAAACAGGAGGATCGACGACGACACGGCGCTCAGGACGAAGAACTTGAGCCCCGCCTCGGACGAACGCAGCTCACGCTTGGCCCAGCTCGCCAGGAACGCTAGGGTGAGACTCGATACCTCGAGCGAGAGGTAGATGCTCATCAACTCGTTCGTCGAGGCCATCAGCATCAGCCCGGTCGTGCAGAGCAGGAGCAGGCCGTAGAACTCGGCGGTGTACTCGCCGACGCGCTCGGTGAACGTCTCCGAGGCCAACAGCACCAGGAACGCCGCCAGCAAGAAGAGCAGTTTAAAGAAGACGGCGAAGTTGTCGACCACCAGCATCCCGAAGAAACCGGTCGTGTTCCGCCCCAGCAGGCCAAACGAGGCCGCCATCGCCGCCGCGACCCCGAGCAGTGTCCAGGGCAGGAGCTGCTGGCGGCTCGACGAGGGCGACATCCAGAGGTCGGCGACCAGGATCACGCAGGCCCAGAGGACCAGCACCAGCTCGGGCGCGAGGAGCAGGACGTCCGATGGACTCGGGGTGGTAACGTTCAAATCAAGGCACCTCGTTCACGCGAACAGCCGGGCAATCGGCCCGATGCCAACGGCGATCATGTCGACGACCGAGCTGGGATAGACCCCGACGACGATGATGACGACCAGCAGGGTCGCGACCACGAAGACCTCGCGCGGGGTGGCGTCGCCGAGCTGGCTGAAGCGGGGCGTCAGCGGCCCGAAGAACACCTTGAGCAGCATCCAGGTGATGTAGCCGGCCGTGACGACGATCGCGAAGACCGAGAGGATCGTCGCCAGCGGCCAGACCCCGTAGGCCCCGATGAAGACCAGGAACTCGCCGATGAACCCGTTCATCCCCGGCAGGCCAAGTGAAGCCAGCCCGGCCATCACGAAACCGGTCGCGATGAAGGGCATCCGCGCCGCTAGGCCACTCATGTCCGAGATGATCCGGGTGTGGGTGCGCTCATACACCAGCCCGACCATCGTGAAGAGCAGAGCCGTGATCGTGCCGTGGGTGAACATCTGCATCACGGCGCCCTCCAACCCGGTCGGCGTGAGCGCGGCCAGCCCGAGGATGACGTAGCCCATGTGGCTGATCGAGGAGTTCGCGATCATCTTCTTGAGGTCGCCGTTGATCTGTGCGAGGGCCACGGCCGCCCCATAGAGGACGTTGACCACGGCCAGCGTGACCAGCAGCGGCGCCAGCAGCCGCGCGGCGTCGGGCAGGATCGTCATGCACAGGCGGATCAGCCCGTAGGCCCCCATCTTCAGCAGCACCCCTGCCAGCAGCACGCTCACGGCCGTCGGCGCCTCGACGTGGGCGTCGGGCAGCCAGGTATGGAAGGGAAAGATCGGGACCTTCACCGCGAAGCCGATGTAAAGCAGGATGAAGAACACCGTCTGCGCCAGGATCGGCAGGGTCCGCGCCCCATCGGCTAGTGCGAAGACGTTGAAGCTGCCGGCGTTGGTCGTAAAGAAGAGCGCCAGGATGCCGATCAGCATGAACGCGCTGCCGGTGACGGTGTAGATGATGAACTTCATCGCGGCGTACTCGCGCCGCGCTCCGCCCCAGATGCCGATCAGGAGGTACATCGGCGCCAGCTCGAGCTCCCAGAACAGGAAGAACACGAACAGGTCGAGCGTCGTGAAGACGCCGGTCACCGCCGTTTCGAGCACCAGCAGCAGCGTAAAGTAAAGCTGAGGGCGGAGCTCGAGGTTCCAGGAGTAGACGATCGCGAGGAAGGTCAGCAGGCAATTGAGGAAAACGAGCGGCATGCTGATCCCGTCGACGCCGAAGTGGAGCGACGACCGTATCGCCGGTATCCAGAGGAACGCTGTCTCGTACTGCATGCCGCCGGCGCGCAGGTCGTAGCGGACATAGAGCCAGGTCGCGGCCAGGAGCGTGATCCCCGAAAAGGCCAGGGCCAGCCCGCGTGCCCGCGTGCCCGTGCCAAACAGGAGCACAAACATGGCCCCTGCCACCGGCAGCCAGAGCGTCAGATGCAACAGTGTTTGTTCCACTCAGCCCTCAGATTTCCCCGTATGCAGATCGCATCAAAACACCACCCGGGACCGGCGTCACACCCGGCCACGGATGACGACCGAGCCCACCGTCCAGAGAGCGATCAGAGCGAGACCGCCGAACACGGCCAGTGCGTAGCCCGGAATTCGGCCGGTCTGGATCCCGCGAGTCAGGTCTCCCCCGACCCCGACGCCACGAGCGACGCCGTTGACGGCACCGTCGACGACGTGCTGGTCGAACCAGGCCAGCCCAAACGAGACGCCGATGATCAGCTTGTCGATCAGCCACATATACAGCTCATCAATCCAGAAGCGATGCAGCAACGTCGAGTAGATCGGCCGGAAGCGAGCGGCCAGCGCCTCGGGCGAAACGCTGCGAGCGTAGTACATCGCCCAGGCCAGTCCGATACCCAGCACGGCCAGGACCGTCGCGACGCCGGCGAGGCCGACGTTCATCTCACCAGCGTGGAACTCTGACCCCTCCAGCAACTGCCCGAAGCCGTTCCCGAGCTGGGGCGCCCCCCAGAGTCCGGCCAGGATGCTGGGGACGGCCAGCAGCAGCAACGGGATCGTCATGGTCAGTGGCGACTCACGAATAAACTCAGGGTTGGCCGGACCGCGGTACTCGCCGGCAAACGTCAGGAACACCACCCGAAACATGTAAAAGGCGGTCATCAGGACGGTGACCAGTGCGAACAGGAGCAGCACCCAGTAGATCGCCCCGCCGCCGTGCGTCGCCCGTTCGTAGGTGGCAAGCAGGACTTCGTCTTTGCTCCAGAAGCCCGAGAGCGGCGGAATGCCGGCCAGCGAGAGGGCCGCGATCGTCATCGTGATGGCCGTGATCGGCGTCCGCCGCCACATCCCGCCCATGTAGCGGATGTCCTGGGCGCGGGGCGGGTCGAGCGGGTCCTTGTCGTCGGGATCGTGGGCGCCGGCCCGATGGAGAATGAAGATCACACTGCCGGCCGTCAAGAAGAGCAGCGCTTTGAAGAAAGCGTGGGTAAAGAGGTGGAACATCCCCGCGCCGATCGCGCCGGCCCCCAGGCCGAGCATCATGTAACCGAGCTGACTGACCGTCGAGAAGGCCATCACCCGCTTGATGTCGGTCGCGACCAGGGCCATCGAGGCGGCAAAGATCGCCGTAAACCCGCCGATAAAGGCGACCACCAGCATCGCCGCCGGGGCGTGCTCGAAGATCGGAAACGCCCGCGCAACCAGGTAGACGCCGGCCGCGACCATCGTCGCCGCGTGGATCAGGGCGCTGACCGGCGTCGGCCCCTCCATCGCGTCCGGCAACCAGACATGGAGCGGGAACTGGGCCGACTTGCCGACGGCCCCCATGAAGATCAGCAGCGCGCCGATCGTCAGCGCCGTCGTGCTGATGCCGCCGCTCTCCGACAGTTCGGCCAGCCGCGTGAACTCGAGCGTTCCGGCCTGCCACCAGAGATACAGGATCCCGATCAGAAAGCCAAAGTCGCCGAAGCGAGTCGTGACGAACGCCTTCTTGGCGGCCGCCGCCGCCTCCGGCTTGCGGTACCAGAAGCCGATCAGCAAGTACGAGCCGAGCCCGACGCCCTCCCAGAACATGTAGGTGGCCAGGAGGTTGTTGGCCAGGACCAGCCCGAGCATCGCCGCCGTGAACAAGCCCATGTAGGCGAAGTAGCGGGCGAAGCCCGGATCCCGGACCAGCGGCGCGGGTTCCCCATGCTGAGCAGCGCCGTGGGTGCCGGGATCGTGCGCGGCCCCGTGG
>JACCZL010000713.1 GCA_013695975.1 Chloroflexota bacterium | reverse complement strand
CGCCGGCAGCCCAGTCGCCGCGCCCGTGCCGACACCAGGCAAGCGGGGCGGCACCCTGACGCTCGTCCGCCAGGGCGAGGCGACCAACCTCGATCCGCACAAGGTGCCCGCCTTTACGAGCCATCGGGTCTTCGAGCTGATCTACAGCACCTTGACCAGGCTGGGCGAGGACCTCGCCGTGCAGCCGGACCTGGCCGAATCCTGGACGGTCTCCCAGGACGGCCGGCAGGTCACGATGCGTCTACGCCAGGCGACGTTCCACAACGGCGACCCACTCACCAGCGCCGACGTGAAATTCAGCTACGAGCGGATCCTCAACCCGGACACGGCGTCGGTCGCCCGAGCGTTCTTCACCGACGTCACCACGATCGACACCCCCGATCCCCGCACGGTCGTCTTTAACCTGAACCAGCCGAACGTGGCCCTGCTCGGCTACATGGCCCACCCGAACACGAGCATCGTCTCCCAGAAGGTCGCCCAGGGGGCCAACAACGACCTCGCTCGCCGCGAGACCGCGATCGGAACCGGGCCCTTCCGCCTGACCGAATGGGCGCCCGACAATTTCATGCGGCTCGACGCCTTCAAGGAGTTCTACCTCCAGGGTCAGCCGTACCTGGACGGGGTCCGGATCAACGTCGTCCCCGACGAGGCCGGCATCGTCGCGGCGCTGCGGACCGGAGCGGCCGACATGGCCCTGATCGGCGACCCGCGGACGTCGCAGACCCTGGGCCGCGAGCAGGGCGTCGCGGTCAGCGCCAAGCCGAGTCTGAACTACAACCTGCTATTCGTCAACACCGCCCGCAAGCCGCTCGACGACCTGAAGGTCCGTCAGGCCATCGCCTACGCCATCGACCGCCAGCAGATCGTCGACGCGGTCGCCCTCGGCGAAGGCGAGCCGACCGGCCCGCTGCCGCCCGCGCTCCAGCTCTTTGCCCTGCCGACTGACGGCTACGAGCTCTACAAGCGCGACGTGGCCAGGGCCCGCCAGCTCCTGCAAGAAGCCGGCGCCGGACCAATCGAGCTGACGATGATGACCCAGACGACCGAGCCGGTCTACGCCCGCGACATCGCCCAGATCGTCCAGCAGCAGCTCGGCGAGGTCGGGATCAAGCTGAACATCGAGTTGGTCGAGTTCGGCCAGTGGGTCGAGCGCTGGCGCAAGGCCGACTTCGACCTTGCGCCCGGGCTGAACTCGGGTCAGCCCGATCCCGACTTCTACCTGTTCCGGTACTTCACCAACGACGGCAACCTCAACTTCGTCCATTCGTACCAGAACGACCGGGCCAGCGACGCGATCAAGCAGGCACGCACCACCGCCGACACCCAACGCCGCCGCGAGCTGTACACGACGGCCCAGCGCGAGCTGGTCAACGGCGTGCCGTTCGTCTGGCTGCACGTCGGCCGCGACTACGTCGCCCTCCGCGACAGCGCCAAAGGCTTCATCCACCTCCCGACCGGCTCGATCGTCGCCCTGCGCCAGACCTGGCTCGACAGGTGACCCGCTACCTCCTGCAGCGGGTGCTGAGCGTGCCGCCGACCCTGCTCGGGGTATCGGTCCTGACCTTCCTGTTCCTACGGCTGATTCCGGGCGACGCGATCGCGGTCCGGCTCGGGACCTCGACGGCGCTGAGCGCCGAGCAGCTCACCCAGCTCCGCGCCTACTTCGGGATTGACCAGCCGCTCCACGTCCAGTATCTGACCTGGCTCGGCTCCCTGCTACGCGGCGACGCCGGCTACTCGATCCGAACCGGCCAGCCGGTCGTCGCCGAAATCGCGGGGCGCCTGCCGGCCACCCTCGAGCTGGCGCTCGCGGCCGGGCTGGTGGCGCTCGCGCTGGGTATCCCGCTCGGACTGGTGTCCGCGCTGCGCCCGAACAGCGCCCTCGACCTCCTGGCCCGAGGCTTCGGGCTGCTCGGGCTGGCGATGCCGAACTTCTGGCTCGGGACGCTGATCCTGCTGATCTTCGCCCGCGAGCTCCGCTGGATGCCGAACACCGGCGGGTACGTCGACTTCCTCCAGGATCCCGGCGCAAATCTCAGATTCCTGCTCTTCCCGGCGGTGACGCTCGGGGTGGCCATGGGAGCCGTCGTCATGCGGACGACGCGCTCGGCGATGCTCGACGTGCTCGGCGCCGACTACGTCCGCACGGCCAACGCCAAGGGGCTGTCCCGCGCCCTGGTCATCAAGGGCCACGCCCTCAAGAACGGCCTGATCGTCGTGGTCACGATCCTGGGCATCCAGGTCGGCTATCTGCTGGGCGGCGCGGTCGTCGTCGAGGAAGTCTTCTCGGTGCCAGGCGTCGGACGGCTGCTGCTGAACGCGATCACCCAGCGCGACTACGCCGTCGTCCAGGGCGGGGTCCTGGTGATCGCCGTGCTGTTCGTACTGACCAACACGATCGTCGACGTCCTGTATGGCTATCTCGACCCCCGCATCCGCTACGCCTGAAGCGCCGGGGGCCGGGTCGCCGGTCGCGGCGCGGACGCGATCGGCCCGCATGCGACCGGTCCGCGCCCTGCTCGGCAACCGCGCGGCCCTCGTCGGGCTCGCGATCGTCGGCGGCTACTGCCTGCTGGCGGTCGCCGCCGACTGGCTCCCCCTACCCAGCCCGGTCCAGATGGTCCCGGCCAGCCGGCTGGCCGGGCCGAGCTGGGAGCGGCCCTTTGGCGCCGACACGTTTGGCCGCGACCTGCTGAGCCGGATCGTGTTCGGGGCGCGGCTGTCCCTGGAGGTGGCGGTCGCCTCGGTCGCGATCTCGCTCGTCGCGGGCACCCTGCTCGGCCTCGTCGCCGGCTACGCTGGCGGGTGGACCGACCAGGGGATCATGCGGGTGATGGACGTGTTCTTCTCGTTTCCGGCGATCCTGCTGGCGCTCGGGATCGTGGCCGCCCTCGGCCCGAGCCCGTCGAACGTGATCGTCGCCATCGCGGTCGTCTACACCCCGATCTTCGCGCGGGTGGTGCGCGGGCCGGTCCTGGCCCTGAAGGAGCGCGAGTTCGTCGAGGCGGCGCGGGCCCTCGGCGCCGGCGCCCCGCGGATCGTCGGGCGACACATCCTGCCCAACCTCCTCTCGATCGTGATCGTCCAGGCCAGCATCGCCCTATCCTGGGCCGTCCTGACCGAGGCGGCGCTGTCGTTCCTCGGCCTCTCGGCCCAACCGCCGGCCCCGTCGTGGGGGGTGATGCTGAACGAGGGGCGCCAGAGCCTGGAGCTGGCGCCGCACCTGGCGATCTTCCCCGGGCTGGCGATCATGCTGGCGGTGCTCGGCTTCAACCTGCTCGGCGACGGGTTGCGCGACCTGCTCGACCCGCGCCAACACCGCTGATCTGCTCCGATGGCCGATGCGCCCGCGTCGCGCCCCACCGGCTGGCCGATCGCGGCTGCTCGTTTCGACGACCTGGGGCCGCTCGCCGAGATGATGGCCGCGTCGCCATTGCTCCAGCGCTATCACGTCAGCCGCGATGACGCGCTCGCCAGCCTGGAGGACGCATACCGCCAGGGCGACCTGATCCTGGCCTGCAGCCGGTCCGACACGGCGAGTCCGGCCGGACTCGCCTGGGTGACCCGTGCCCGGATTCTGGGAGGCGGCGCCTATCTGCGGCTACTGCTGGTTGCCGAGACGCGCCAGGGCAGCGGCGTTGGCGGGCGGCTCCTGCGGGCCGCCGAGACGAGCGCGCGCGAGCGGGACAATCACCTCTACCTGCTGGTCAGCGCCGACAACGCCCGCGCGCGGGCCTTCTACGAGCGGCACGGCTATCGCCACGTCGGCGATCTCCCGGAGCACGTCCTGCCCGGTGTCGACGAGGCGCTCTACCACAAGGTTCTGCGCCCGCACGGCCAACGTCTCCCGACCTACCGAGCGTCCCGAGGGCGTCGTCGGACGGAGGACGGAGCGTGCTGACCGCGCGGGGAGTCCTTCCGTTGTCGACAGGTGCTGCTCAGCAGCGGGCCTCGATCAGCCCAAGCTCGATGTGGTGCTCATGGTGAGTATCTCTCATCGCCAGAACAGCGAGGCGGCGTACAATGTCGAAGCGACCCGATATCGTCAACGATCTTCCCGACGGGTCGCGCGAGGAGCTGTACTTCCGCAAGCACCCGGCGGCGC
>JACCZL010000708.1 GCA_013695975.1 Chloroflexota bacterium | reverse complement strand
GTGCTCTCGTAGAAGCCGCCATCGTGCCAGACCAACCCTTGCAGGAATGCCTCCGGATCGTGAGGATAGCTCCCGAGCACCTCGTACGCGCTCACGACCGCCGGCGAGGCGCTGTTGGACGAGGCAGGAGCCGCCGCGGCGCCGAACAGCACGGCCAGCAGCACGAGAGACCAGACCCGGTGGTACGTGATGCCCTCCTCGACGAGCAGTGGGTTCAGCCTACCACCCGACGTCGACGGCGGCAAACAATCGGGCGGAACGGGTGCCCGCCAGATGCTTGCGTGGGAAAACGGCGGAACGTCCGGGTCCACGTGCCGTCCGCAAGACTGTAACGCGCACCTGGGCGGAGCTCCTCGATCTGGAGGATCTCGCAGCCGAGGGCGGTCAGGACGACGCGATCGTTCTCCAGGTGACCAGCCAGAGGCCCTCGACGCCGGCTGGTACGCCTGAGGGCCAGCCTCAGCAGCATGCCTGGGAGGCTTGACGGCATGGTAAGATCGAGCGGTGGCGCGCTCGCTGGATGACCCCGACTCGCTGCGCGGAGCTACCGTGGCGGAGATCGAGGCGCTGGTGCCGAGCGGCTATACGCGCAGGCCATCGAGGAGTGGTGGGGGCGTCCGATTCGAGGACCCGAAACGGCCCGGTCACCAGGTTCGGATCATGCCCGGTAACCCGAACGACTCCGAACCGGTTAAACGCGGACCATACGTCGTCATCACCGGGCGCGGGACAAGCTCCGAACACATCCCGCTCGCGGGGAACCCGACATTATGACTATCTCCCTCTCGCTTCACCAGCAGATCCTGCGCGACATCATGATCTCGTGCTCCGAGGATTACTTCTGGCTCTGGGAGATCCGGTCCGAGGTCGAACACATCCTGTCGAGGGAAACGTCATCTCAGGGTGACCGTCTGGAACGGCCGGCTAAAGCGTTGGCCGAGACACTCCTGAGGGAGCTTGGCGAGCGTGGCTACGTCTCGTTCTTCTGGAATGACTGGGCCACTGAGCACTTCGAGCCGGAGTCAACGGATGTCGCGCTGGCCCTACTCGCGGACGATCGTGTCTGGAACGTCGACCAGGCTGTTCGGCGCTACTTAGTCGTGACGGCGACGGATGCGGGCGAGCGGTTCTCGCGGGATCTCGCTCACGCGGGCTAAGCGCAGCATCCGCGTAGGATCGCCCTGCCTGAGCGGGTGTTCTTTCTCTCCTGGCGAGGACGCTCGACGGACATGCCGGCGGTCACTCGGCCCGCCAGATCACCGGCCGGAGGCCGTCGATGGCGGCTGGGCCGTGTAGCCGTTCAGTCATCCCGCGGCGAGTAGACACCGGCGTCGATCAACTGGAGACGCTCCAGCAGCCGATCGGGATGATCGAGATGGCGTTCTCGTCCTCGAAGCGACCAGAGCCTTCGGCCATCGGAGCCTCTCGCTTGGGATACTCAGCCTCTCAGGGGTTAGGGCTCGATGCGTCGAATACCTGCGACTCGATCAAACCCGCGATCCCAGGTCACGATCTCGGTCAGCTTCAGATGCCTCATCAGCACCGCATGATAGGCGTCTGCGAAGGAGAGGTTGCGCTCCACGTACAAGTCGAACACCTTCTGGAACCGCCGCTTGCCGGGCAGGACGATGCCGGGCAGCTCGATCAACGGCAGCAAGACATCGCGAATGGCCTCCTTCGGCTGTCTGTAGAACCGTTGGAGGGTGAAGTCGGTCTCGAAGACGACGGTGTCGGCCGTGCGCACCTGCAGCTCGCCCCGCTCGATCCGAGCGAGGTACGCCGTCGCCTTTGGCGAGTGCTGTGGATGATCCTGAGTGAGATGGCGCAGCAGGATGTTCGTGTCAAGGAACGGCAGCGCCGCCTACCCGTCCATCCTCTCGACTACATCGTCGGAGATCGCTCGCTCCGCGGCTCCCCTTAGCCCCTCCGCGGTCGGCGACCTCACCCGACTCTTCAGCGCTCCGGCCGTCCGCTCGACGATGCTCGTCCTGCGCGCCACTCGCACGTGGCCATCCTCGACGACGAAGGCCACCTTATCACGAGGAGCCACACCTAGCAGGCGACGGACCTCCACCGGAATGGTGACTTGCCCCTTAGTGGTAACCGTGGAGAGCAGCTCTCGCATGATCCTTCCCTACAACTGCCAAGTAATACTCGACGAGTATAGTCCTTACTCGGGCCGAGGTAGTATGACAACTCCTACGCACAGATGGTTGAGCCCGTACCCGCCCGCGTGCCGACGCTCAGATCCCCAGGTAGACGGTCCTCAGCTCCTCGTTGGCGAGGAGCTCCTGGCCGGTGCCGGTCAGGGCGACGCGGCCGCTCTCGAGGACGTAGCCGCGGTGGCACACGCTGAGCGCGAGGTGGACGTCCTGCTCGATGAAGAGGACGCTCACGCCGGCCTCGTTGATCCGCTGGATGACCCGCAGGATCTCCTCGACCATCTGGGGCGACAGCCCGAGGAACGGCTCGTCGATCATCATCAGCGTCGGCCGCGACATCAGGCCGCGGGCGATCGCGAGCTGCTGCTGCTCGCCGCCGCTCATCGTGCCGGCGAGCTGCTTCTCGCGCTCGGCGAGGATCGGAAAGAGGCTGAAGACCCACGCCCGCGCCTCGGCTCGATGGGGCTTCGCGGCAGGGTTATAGGCTCCCAGGTCGAGGTTGCTCCGCACCGAGAGGTAGGGGAAGACGCGGCGACGCTCGAGGACGTGGGCCAGGCCGCGCCGCACGATCCGGTGGGTCGGCACGCCGTCGATCCGCTGGCCGTCGAAGTGGACTGATCCTCGCTGGGAGCGAACCAGGCCCGAGATGGTGTTGAGGACGGTGCTCTTGCCGGCCCCGTTTGGGCCAAGGATGCAGACCACCTCGCCACGGCGCACCTCGAGATCGACCCCCCAGAGCACCTGGAGGTCGCCGTAGGCGACTTCCAGGGCCTCGACGCCGAGCAGGGGCCCCTCGGGCTGGCTCTGATCGGGCGCCACCCGGTCAGGCGGAGTCGCGCTCGCCCTGTCCAAAGCCGGAGCCCAGGTAGGCGGCGACCAGGCGCGGGTCGCGGACGACCTCGGCCGGCCGGCCCTCGACGATCTTTTCACCCATGTGGAGCGCCACGATCCGGTCGGCGACGCTCATCATCACCCGCATGTTGTGCTCGATCAGGAGCAAGGTCACGCCCTGCTCGCGCAAGCGCCGCACCAGCTCAATCAGCGCGGGGATGCTCCGCTGGTCGACGCCGCCGGTCACCTCGTCGAGCAGCAGCAGGCGCGGGCCGGTCGCCATCGCGCGGGCCAGCTCGAGGCGCTTGCGCTGACCGGTGCTGAGGCCGTTCGCCAGGTCGTCGGTCTTCTCGGTCAGCCCGACCAGCTCGATCTGCTCCCGGGCGACCCGTCGCGCGGCGGCCAGGCCGCCAACCCTGGTCAGCGCCGCGACGGTCACGTTCTCCAGGACGGTCATGTCGAGGAACGGCCGCAGCTTCTGGAAGGTCCGCGCGACACCCCGGCGGTTGATTCGGTCGGGACGCAGCCCGGCGATCGAGCGGCCGTCGAACTCGATGGCGCCCTCGTCCGGGCGGTAGAAGCCGGTGACCACGTCGAACAGGGTCGTCTTGCCGGCCCCGTTCGGGCCGATCATGCCGACGATCTCGCCGGGGTAGACCGCGAAACCGACGCCACGGACCGCCAGAAGGCCACCGAACCGCTTGCTCACCTCGCGCAGCTCGAGCAGGGGCGACCGAGCAGCCCCCCCGAGCTCGGGGGGGCCGTCGATGCCAGGACGCCCGTGAGGAAGCACTCAGTCGGCCCCTACCCGCTCGGCCCCGGCCGGACGGGCGGCCGGCCGGCGCGGACGACGCAGTCGATCGGCCGAGCGGAGCATCGCCATCACGCCGCCGGGCTCGAAGACGGCCAGCAGGACGATCAGGGCCCCGTAGACGATCAGGTCGACGGCTCGCCCGGTCCCGCCGAAATAGATGCGAGTGAGCTCGGAGATCGGCAGGAGGACCGCCGCGCCGATGATCGGCCCCCAGAGCGTGCCGACGCCGCCGAGGACGGCGATCAGCGCGACCAGCACCGAGAGGCTGAGCGGGAAGGCTGAGTCGGGGTCGATGAACAGGACGTAGTTGGCGTAAAGCGACCCGCCCAGGGCGGTGAAAAACGCCGACAGGGCCAGGGCGTAGAGCTTGTAGCGGGTGATGTCGATCCCGACGCTCTGGGCCGCTTCGGGGTCGCTCCGAATGGCGCGGAAGCGGTAGCCAAGCGGGCCATTGGCGACCCAGCGCGAGACGGCGGTGACGACGACCAGCAGCGCCAGGGCGATGTAGTAGTACGGCCACTTCGCCGAGTGGAACTGGAAGTTGACGAGCCCCTCGGGCAGGATCGGCAGCAGGATGCCGCTGGCCCCGCCGCCACCCTGCCAGTTGATCATCACGATATAGGCGATCTCGCCGATGGCGATCGTCGCGATCGCGAAGTAGTGGCCACGCAGGCGGAAGACCGGGAAGCCGATCAGGACCGACAGCCCGACCGCCAGCAGGCCGCCGACGAGCATGCCGAGCCAGGGGCTGAGATCGTACCAGCGCATCAGCAGCGTCGAGCTATAGGCCCCGACGCCAAAGAAGACGGCGTTCCCGAGCGAGATCTGGCCGCAGTACCCGGCCAGAATGTTCCAGGCCTGGGCAAGGGTGGCGAAGAGGAAGATCAGGATGAAGAGGTGGACCTGGTAGGGCAGCGTGAAGACGTGCGGATAGGCCAGTAGCACGACGCCGAGCAGGCCGAGCGCCAGGAGCCGCGGACGAGCCACTAGAACTTGCCGAAGAGGCCGCGCGGGCGGATCAGGACGACGGCCAGATAGAGGGCAAAGACGACCGCGTACTTGAGGGACGAGGAGATCAGCAGGCCGGCCAGGTGCTCGACCACCCCGACGAGCACACCGGCGACGAGGGCGCCGCCCACGCTGCCGAAGCCGCCCAGCGCGACCGTGACGTAGGCCAGCAGGGCAAAGACGGCCCCGACGTCGGGGAAGACGTAGTAGAAGTTGGCCAGCAGCGCGCCGGCCACGCCGACGCAGCCCGCCCCGAGCCCCCAGCCGAGCGCAAACATGCGGTCGGTGTCGATGCCCATCACCCGCGCCGCCTGGCGGTCCTGGGCCGTCGCCAGCAGGGCCTGGCCGGTCTCGGTGCGGTTGAGGAAGAGGTAGAGCGCCGCGAAGGCGAGCAAGGCGCCCGCGCTGGCGACAATCTGGGGGATGCCCAGGAACATCCCGAACACGTTGAGCCGCCCGGCCGACAGCGGGGCCTGAACGAGGCGGAAGTCGGGCGTCCAGAGGAACTGAGCCAACCCGCGCAGCAGGACCGCCAGCCCGAAGGTCGCGAAGATCTGCGCCAGGGGCGGGCCGCGCAGCACCCGCCGGATCATGCCGTAATAGACCGCGACGCCAAGCGCGAACAGGAGCAAGGCGATCAGCGGCATCGAGAAGAGCGGGTCGACGGCATAGAGGGTGGAGAGCCAGAACGCCCCGAACATCGCCAGCATCAAGAACTCGCCATGGGCAAAGTTCACGATCTCCATCAAGCCGAAGATCAGGGTCAGGCCGGCCGCGATCAGGGCGTAGACCGCCCCGAGCAGCAAGCCGCTCAGGACGGCCTGGGCGATGATCTCGGCCGACATCTACGGCCGCTCGGACCAGGGCGGGATCGGGTAGAGGGTCTCCTTGGCGGCCAGGTCGAACGGCCAGACCGTCGAAAACGTGCCCCCGCGGAGCTGCATCATCAACACCGAGACGGCCTCATTCTGACCGTTCGACTCGAACTTGACGCCCTTCCAGGGCATGATGATCTGCTCGGCCGGGATGTTCGTCTCCAGCAGGGCCTTGCGGATCGCCTCTGGCTCAACCGAGCCGGCCCGGTTGATCGCGTCGATGAGCGTCATGTAGCCGGTGAAGCCGCGGGCCGAACCGTCGAAGAGGTCGACGCCGCCGCTGCGTTCGCGGTAGAGGTCGTTGATCCGCTTGACCAGCGGCTTGCGATCGGCGAGGTCGAGGACGAAGGGGGCGCGGCTGATCAGGCCCTCGGCTTCCTTGCTCACCGCCTCGACGAAGGACGGGTCGATGTGGCCCGAGTCCTGGGCGATGATCATCTTCGGGTTGTAGTCCAGCTCTTTGGCAGTCTTGGTGAAGAGGATCGCGTCGGTCTGGTAGGAGGTCGGCATCCAGACGTCTGGATTGGCGGCCTTGAGCTGCTGGATCTCGGTCGTCAGCGAGGTACTGCGGGAGCGGTACTTGAGATCGAGCACGATTTCGTAGCCAAACTTCGCGGCCAGCTCCTTCTGGGTCCGGCCGCTGTCCTCGCCGAAGAGGGTGTCCTCGTAGGTCAGGCCGAGCGTCTTGAGCTGGACGTTATTCTTTTTCTTGAAGTCCTCCATGAACTCGAACATGCCCTGGGTGAAGTGGCCGTCGTGCGGCGAGGTGCGGAAGAACCACTGGAAGCCACGGGTGTGCAAGGTGGGCGACGACGACTCCGGCGTCAGGTACGGAATCTTCGCCCGCTCGGCGGCCTGGCTCGCCGTCGCGGTGACCGCGCTCTGGAACGCGCCGCCGAGCACGTGGACTTTCTCCTGGGTGATCAGGCGCTCCGCTTCGGACAGTCCCTTTTCGGGCGTCCCCTGATGATCGGCCAGGACGAACCGCACCTTGGCGCCCCCGAGCCCCGGCAGGCCCTCGGTCTTGGCCCATGCCCAGGGGAGATCCTCGAAGCGGTTGTTGGCGATGTCGGTCGCCGTCTGGAGGGCGTTCTTGATGTAGACGCCGACTGGCGCGGCGGGCCCGGTGAGCGGGTAGAGGGCGCCGATAACCACCTCGGAGACTTTGGCCTTGGCGGCCGGGGCGACCTGCGCCGCGGTCGGCTGGGCCGCCGGCGCGGCGGTGG
>JACCZL010000685.1 GCA_013695975.1 Chloroflexota bacterium | reverse complement strand
AATCGGCCGAACACCGTGGCGAAGTAGCCAGCGCGAGCCGTGGTCCGGTCGGAGGCGAGCGCCGACAACATCTCCAGGAGCTGGTCCTGCTTCGCCCGTCGCACTGCCTCGCCTACCCAGTGTTCGGCCGCTCGACGATCGCCGACGCGATCCGGCCAGAGCGCGGCCTCCACGACGAGTCGTTCCACCGTCGAGACCGGGACCTCGCGGATCGGCTCAGCGCCGAGGAGCGACGCGGTGGATCTCGTACTCGCGTGCGAAGGCCGCCGAGAGCGGCTGCTCCGCGGCCACGAGACTCCTATCAGGAAGTTTGGCCCCCCAGCAAGGCGCCTCCGGGACCCCGCCAGAGGTCGGCGCCATCATCTGACCTGAGCCGTCGGCATCAGCCCCAGGATGCGGAAGCCCTCGGCGGGCTTCTCAGCCTGCTCGCCGTGTGACCCGAATGATCATGATCCCCGTCCCGCCCCTGGCCCTCGCGCGCTCAAAGCGGATGGAAGAGCGTCCTCAATCTTCGGTAGGCGTCGAGGAACACTTCGTAGTGCTCGCCGTAGCGGGCGTGGCGAGCCTCCTCCGGGTGGAAGACGGCGCCTACCTCGGATAACTGGCCGGCCACCTCGAACGAGGGCAGGATGCCGGTGGCCACCCCGCCCACCACGGCGGCTCCGAGGGAGTTCGCCTCGTCGACCAGCGAGCGGCGGCGGACGGGCCGGCCCCAGACGTCGGCCAGGATCTGTAGCCAGACATCGCTCCGCGCCCCTCCTCCGATAGCGTCCAGGGCCGGGATGGGCCGCCCGTTCTCCTCGAAGGCGAGCAGGCAGCTGCGCAGGTTGAAGGCAACGCCCTCGAGCACGGCTCGCACCAGGTGGGCGGCCCGGTGGTGGCGCGCCAGCCCCACGAAGACGCCACGGGCGCGCGGATCCCAGAGCGGGGACCGCTCGCCCAGCAGGTAGGGCAGGAAGAGGAGGCCGTCGAAAGCGGCCTGAACCTCACCGGCATCCGCGACAAGCCGCGCCAGGCGGTCCGGTCCGCCTCCCGGAGCGACGATCTCCCCGATCCACTCCAGCGAGGCGCCGCCGGCCTGCATCGTGGCGGTCGGCGCGAAGCGGCCGGGCACCACGTGGTCGAAGGTCATGAAGCGCATCTGTGGGTCGTGGAGCGGTGCATCGGTCGCGAGCGAGATCCAGGCCGAGGAGCCGAGATAGGTGTACGCACCGTCCGCCGGCCCGATCACCCCCGCGCCGAGGTTGGCGCAGGGGCCGTCGCCTCCCCCCATGACCACGGGTGTTCCCTCAACCAGTCCGGTCGCCGCGGCGGCCTCAGCCGTGACGCCGCCCAGCACGGTCGTCGAGGGCACGATCTCCGGGAAGAGCGTTGCTTCGATCCCGGCGGCCTCCAGCAGCTCGTCCGACCAGCGCCGCTCCACCTGATCGTAGGCGTTCGTGCCCGAGGCGTCGGACGGATCGGTCGCCATCAGGCCCGTGAGTCGGTAGGCCAGATAGTCCTTGGCCAGCAGCACCGCGCGCACCCGCGACCAGGCTTGTCGCTCGTTCCCTCGCACCCACATGCACTTGGCCAGCGTGTAGGTCGGGCTCAACCGATGGCCCGTTATGGCGTAGGCACGCTCGAGCCCGACACCTTCGAGGAGCGCGGCGCACTCAGCCTGGGCGCGGCTATCGGCCCAGATGATGGCCGGTCGCACGGGCTCACCCCCGCCGTCGAGCAGGACGGCGCTCTGCATCTGCCCCGAGAAGGAGAGGCCGCCAATGTGCTTCGCCCGCAGGGAGGCGCGCTCGAGCAGCTCGCGTGTCGCGGTCGTCACCGCCTGCCACCAGTCGGCAGGATCCTGCTCGGCCCTGCCGCCCGGGCCGTAGTCGGTGGCATACCCGGCGAAGGTCGAGGCCAGCAGCCGTCCCTCCCCGTCGTAGAGCGAGGCCTTGTCGCCGCTCGTGCCCAGGTCGTGGGCGAGGATCAGCGCCACCGGCCGCTCAGGTCCCCTGCCGAGAGGCTTCCTGCGCCCGGGCGTGGAGCTCGTCCGCGGTCGGCCCGTGATAGCCGGTCAGCGGGACGATCTCGGCGTTGATGACGTCCAGGATGTCGGACGACTGTGGGAAGAAGGCCTCCTCCAGCTCGGCCGGGGGGGTGATCCAGTTCGGCGCCCCGAGGACGACCACGGGCGCGTCCAGGTGGTCGAAGGCAAGCCGGCCCACCTGCTGCGCAACGGTCGCCAGGAAGCTCCCCCGTGTGACGGCGTCGGAGACGAGCACCAGCCGCGAGGTCCGTCGCACCGATTCGAGGAGCGGCTCCAGGTCGAAGGGGACTAGGGTCCGGGCGTCGATGACCTCGGCCTCCAGCGAGAACTCGCTCGCCAGGCGGTCCGCCGCCGCCATGGCCCGGTAGAGGGCGGGGCCGACGGTCAGGATGGTCATGTCCCGGCCGGGACGCTTCACGTCCGGCTCGCCGATCGGCAGCCGGTAGTATTCGCGGGGCACGCCATCGGGCCGGAAGAGCTCGGCGGTGTCGTAGAGCAGCTGGCTCTCGAAGAAGACCACCGGGTCATCACCCGACAGGGCACTGGCCATCAGGCCCTTGGCGTCGTATGGCGTGGCGGGATAGACGACCTTGAGGCCGGGAACGTGGGCCACCAGCGCCGTCCAGTCCTGGGAGTGCTGCGCGCCGTACTTGCTGCCCACCGAGGCGCGGACGACCACCGGCATGCGCACCGCGCCGGCCGACATGGCCTGCCATTTCGCGAGCTGGTTGAAGAGCTCGTCGCCGGCGCGGCCGATGAAGTCGGCGTACATCAGCTCGACCAGCGCCCGGCCGCCCTCGATGGCCACGCCCACGGCCGTGCCCACGATGGCCGCCTCGGAGATCGGCGCGTTGAAGAGGCGGTGATAGGGCAGCAGCTCGGTGAGGCCCTGGTAGACGCCGAAGGCGCCCTCCCAGTCGCGGTTCTCCTCGCCGTAGATGATCAGCCGTTCGTCGCGTACGGCGTGCTCCACGATGGCTTCGAACAACGCCACCCGCAGCGTCACCGCCTTAGTGGACGACACCCGCTCCCCCCGCTCGTCGATCCCTCGGCGGTCGCGCGTGGCGATCTGGGCCAGTCGCGTCGAACGCTCCAGGGCTCTGGCGAGCCGGGCGCGCCCGGGCTCGGGGAGCGCCTGCTCCGTCCCGCTGAACATGAAGCGGCTGATGGCCCGCGAGTCCGAGCGCGGATCCACGCGCGCGGAGATCTCGAGATCGACGGCCAGGCGGCAGGCCTCCGTCACCCGGTCGGCCGCCCAGGTCTCGAGCGCGCGCCGCCCGGTCTCGTCGACCACTCCGGTCTCCGTCAGCCGGTCCCCGAAGAGCTTGATCGGGTCGACCGCGCGCCAGGCATCGACCTCCTCGCGCGTCCGGTACGAGCTGGTGTCGCTCGTGGAGTGCCCGCTCTGCCGGTAGCACTGGCAGTCCAGGAGGACGGGCCCCTCCCCCGCCTCGACGATCGCCCGAGCCCGGCGGACCGCGTCGGCG
>JACCZL010000677.1 GCA_013695975.1 Chloroflexota bacterium | reverse complement strand
TCGGTGTAGTGCGCGGTCACCACCGCCTGGCAGTTGGTCAGCTCGCCGCGGTACTGGTGCTGCTACCCGACCGAGCGCTTGCCCTGCTTGGGGAAGCTGGTATCGTCGAAGCACAAGATCCCGTCGTGGGCCCGCGAGGCACCCCGCTCGACCATCAGGGTCAGCCGCCGCGCCAACCAAGGTCAGCTGGGCGGATGGACCACTAGCCTCGCCCTGAGATGTCTCACGCGCTAAGCGTCGCCGAGCGAGCGGAGCAACACCGCTTCTGCTGCCACCTCGCCCTCACGCGTTTCGTCGAACGCCACCGCGTAGCCGGCTCTTGGCGAGAGCCCCAGGGGCGGGTAGCCGACGGAGTGGGCCGCTTCGTCGCCGTACAGGCAGGCGAACACGGTCGGGAAGTGGGTCGAGTCGAGGTGCGGGAGGATGACCTCGCGGGTGTAGGCCAGCTCCTCCGCGTCGAGGGTCGGCGGCCGTAGCCCGGCGAACGCTGCCACCAGGCCTTCCTGGGTCATCATCTGGCGCAGTGTCCGCGGCGAGCCGTGGCGCTGCCGATAGAGGGTGCGGTAGATCGTCGCTAGCACCTCGTCCCGCACGGTGTCCCTCGACCATGCTTTGCCGGTCCAGCAGAGGACCACGACCCAGCCCCGCTCGAGATCGCCCATACTCTCGAAGCGGTGGCTGGTCTCGGTGAGGTAGCGGTCCGTCCAGCCACCCTGTGCGTCGTCGGCGACGACCAGGCCGACCCGCAGCCGGCCATCGACACGGGCGAGCCGCTGCCGTGCTTCGACGATAGCCGCGGCGGCGACCTCCTCCGCGCCAAGAGCGATCAGCCCATCGAGCAGCGCGGCGACGTGCGGCTTCCCCATCGGATTCATCACCGCGAGTGGCAGGACGATGTCCTGCGTCCCGCCCGTCATGACGTCGAGATAGCGCTCGAAGCGCGCCCAGCCGAGCGGAATCTCGTACAGCTCGCGTTGGACCTGGAGTAGGGGGAGGAGGTCGAGATTCATATCGGGGACACGCGCCGAGCATCCAAGGGCAACGGCGTCCTCGAAAGAGGCCGGGCTGAGAGCGATTCGGCTAGCGGTTCGGTGGGCGGACCACGCAGACCGGGACGTGGGCGTGATGGACGACGTACTGCGAGACGCTGCCGAGGAGGATGTCCTCCATCGCGCCCTGACCGTCCGAGCCGAGGACGATCAAGTCGGCTCCGCCGCGCTCGGAGACGCGGACGATCTCCTCACCCGGGCGGCCCTCGCACAGCTCCGGCTCGGCGTCGAGGCCGGCCCCGCGGGCCAGCTCCACGACAGCGGCTAGCGCCCGCTCGCCATCCTCTCGGAGCTCGCGCAGGGCGTCGTCGCGATGGATGCCCAAGCCGAACGCCAGGTGGGCGTCGACGACGTACAACGCGGTGAGCGTGGCGCCGGCCTGACGAGCCAGCGCCACGGCGTGGCGGGCGGCGAGCCCAGCCTGCTCCGAGCCGTCGGTCGCCAGGAGGATCTTGCGGTACTCGGGAAGCTCTGCCATACCGGCCCTCCAGATCACGCGGCGGCGGCGTCCATGCCACCCCACGGCGTCCTCCTTCATCGTAAGCGATCGGCCCACCCGAGCGTCGGAGCTCGGCTGGGTGTTTCCTGGATGCGCGCTCGCCCCGCACGCTTGGCGGATGTCGTCTTCGGGCCGCTGGACCTCGGGGTCTGGCGGCGAACTGACCGCCGTATGCCGGTCATGGCGGCGGTCACTCGGTAGGCAAGGCTCAGGGGCGGATCGCTCGGCACTCCAGCATCGTGATCGGCGTCGCGGCCAGCGCCTCGACGAAGTCCTCGGCGCCAGCGTAGCGACGGTCGGGCAGCAGCCGCGCTCGCAGGGCGAAGGTGCGCGGCGACTCGTCGAAGGGGTAGGGGTCTAGCTCGAGGGTCAGCTCGCCGCGGGCCCGGCAGCGGAGGACCTCGTCCAGACCGTTCGGCCGCGGCAGCGGCGCGATCTCGCCATCGGCGGCCAGGAAGAAGGCGTACTGGAGCGAGAGGCGATCCCAGACCTGGAGGAGGCGGTAGTTGTACCAGACGGCCGGGTCGGTCGTGATGTGGGAGTGGAGCGCTCGGCCCTGGGCCCGTTCGGCCAGCGACTGCTGGAAGAGCGCCTGCTCGCGCAGGAACTCATCGACCAGCTCCTGCTCGGACGGGCTGAGCTGCTTCTCGGTCAGGCGGAAGGTGCCGTAGCGGTCGTTGTAAAGCCCGGCCCCGTGCATGCTGACCAGCAGGCCGGTCTCGAGATCGTAGTCGGCCGCTTGCTGAATCCCGCGGCGATAGAGCGGGACGTGCTCGTGCGGCGAGAGGCGGTAGAACTGCCAGGGCTTGCCGGTCTCCGGGTCGAGCGTCGGACCGGCTTCCCAGTCGGCCCAGCCGTTGTCGTGGCGGGTGCCGGCCGCGATGACCGGCTCGCGCGGCGTGAACGGCGGCGTCGCCTCGTTCCCCCAGTGCTGGGCGAAGTCGCCGCTCTGGACCCCATGGTCCGGCTGCAACACGACCAGTAGATGCCCACGATACTGCTGAAGGATCACAGCTAGCATCCTATCACGAGTGGGTAGTGGGGGAACGTCCCACTACCCACTCTCGTCTACGGCACCAGGCTGGCTCGGGTGATGTGGCCCTGGTCCTGGGCGGCCATGACCTCGTTGATCTCGTCCAGGGGGAACTTGTGGGAGACGATCTTGTCGAAGGGATACTTGTGGCGGGTTCGAGCCAGGATGTCCAGGGCATCGCGCAGATGGCGGCGGCCATAGTGGTTGTTGCCGAGGATGGCATGGTACACGTGGGCAGGTAAGGATGGGGCAGCGTCGCCACGGCTACCCGTTCGCTCTGTGCTGCCGGCGGCGAGACTTCCCGCCGGCGGCGACTCCGTGCACTGCTGGCTGTGGATAACTCCTCCTTCCAGTGTGCAAAACTCCCGGTGGGTTGTGGACAACCACGGCCATCTGTGGATAACTCCTGATCCGCCCCCTCGGCCTGGTGAGGGCTCGAACGCGCGCCCGTCCGATCCGCCCGCGTTTCCCCAGCCTGCTCCAGGCTTGTCCACAGCCCCGGGCTCGCTCATGCGTTCGACGTCCCCTCCCTGAGCGCCGCGGCTATCCACAGACCGTCTTCCCCTACTACTACGACTCCTATCCGGAAAGAGACGATTGTCTACACTTGTGCAAACTGTTCGCGGGAGACGCACGAGAGGCGGTGTCTGTCCTATGTCCGCTCCCATCGGTCTCGAATGCCTGCGTTGTGGGATGGAGTACTCGGCTGACTATGGCGTGATCGGCTGCGAGCGCTGCCGCGCGCAAGGCCACGGCGTGAACCTGGCGCCGACCTACGACGGTAGCGCCCTCCGCCTGGTGCTCGACCACGGCGGCTTCGACCCCGGCGAGCGCGGCGTCTGGCGCTACCACCCCCTCCTGCCGGTCGACCTCCGCCGGGCGATCTGGCTGGGCGAGGGCGAAACCCCGCTGATCCAGGCGACTGCCCTCGGCGAGCGCCTTGGTCTGGACCGCCTCTTCTTGAAGAACGAGACTCGCAACCCGACCGGCTCCTACAAGGATCGGATGGCGGCCGTGCTGATCGCCCGCGCCCGCGAGGTGGGGGCGAAGGTGATCGCCGTCGCCTCCTCGGGCAATGGTGGCGCGGCGCTGGCGGCCTACGCGGCCGTTGCGGGACTGGACTGTGTCATCTTCACGACGGCCAACACCCCGCCGGCGATGCAGGCCCAGATGCTGGCTTACGGGGCCAAAGTGGTGGCCCTGCCAACCGGGCCCGATCGCTGGACGCTGCTCCAGCAGGCCGTCGAGGTGCACGGCTGGTACCCCGCGTCGAACTATCTCGAGACGCCGATTGGCAGCAACCCCTACGGCATCGAGGGCTACAAGACCCTCGCCTACGAGGTCTGGGAGCAGCTCGGCCGCGAGGCGCCGGACGTGATGGCCCTGCCGGTCTGCTACGGCGATGGCCTCTCGGGCACAGCCAGGGGGTTCGACGACCTGGCCGCGCTCGGCTACGTCCGACGACCCCCGCGCCTGGTGGCCGGCGAGGTCGGCGACGAGGGTGGCGGGCCGCTCAGCCGAGCCCTCGCCGGCAGTCTCGAGGACCCGCCGACCGTCGAGACGGGGCCGTCCGTGGCGATCTCGATCGGCGGCGGCCGTAGCACCTACCAGGCCCTCCACGCCCTCCGCGAGACCGACGGGCGGGCCGTGACGGTCGGAGACGAGGAGCTGCTCCGCTGGCAGGCCGAGCTGGCCCGCGGCGAGGGGATCTACGCCGAGCCCTCGAGTCTGGCCTCGGTCGCCGCCCTGGCCCGCCTCCGCCGCGACAATCGCCTCGGCCGCGGCGCCGTCGCCGTCGCGGTGATCACCGCCAGCGGCCTCAA
>JACCZL010000649.1 GCA_013695975.1 Chloroflexota bacterium | reverse complement strand
ACTCCTCCGCGATGTCTGCCGTGATCGGGAGGATACGGCTTGCATAGTCCCGGTGCAGTCCGGCCAGCCAGGCCTCGTAGACGGCGGCTTGGGCGGGGTCGCGTCGGCGCAGCCGCTCGATCCCTTGCCGGATCTCACCAACGATCAGGACGCTGAGAAAGAGGTCCGCTCCTCTGACGGACGCCATCCAGGTCTTCACGTGCGGGTTTCCGCGGCGCTTGCGCGCTTCGGAGATGACGTTGGTGTCGAGGAGGAAGCTCACAGCTCGACGGCGCGCGCGAGGTCCCCGGAGCGCTCCAGGTCCAGGGCGCTCAGGTCCGGTCCGGACAGCAGGTAGTCCCTGAGGTCGGACTCTCCGTTGCTCAGGCGCTTGAACTCCGCGGCCGAGAGGACGACCACGACTTCTTCGCCGCGTCGGGTCACGAGCTGCGGCCCCTCGTCGAGCGCACGTCGGACGAGTTGACTGAATCGCTGCTTCGCCTCTTGGAGCTGCCAGGCCATCATGGTACCTCTGTCTAGACAGACTAGACAGAGTATAGCCGAGTATCCAGGTGCGGCGACCCGCTAGAGGGCGCTGCCACGTTCGACCGCGAACAGCCGCCATTCGCCCGGGATACCCCTCAGGGCGTGGGTGTTCCGGTCGTCGAACCGGATGCCCGAGCCCGCCACCAGGTCCTTGACGGTACTGGAGACCAGGATCTCGCCGGGGCCTGCCTCGGCTGCTACCCGGGCGCCGATGTGCACGGCGATCCCACCCACGTCGTCACCTATCAGCTCGACTTCCCCGGTGTGCAGCCCGGCCCGGATCTCGAGGCCGAGCTGTCGGACCGCGGCCCCGATGGCGCCGGCACAGTGGATGGCGCGGGCCGGCCCGTCGAACGTGGCCAGGAAGCCGTCGCCGGCCGTCTTCACCTCGCGGCCGCGGAAGCGGACCAGCTCCCTCCGCACCTGGACGTGATGCCGGTCCAGGAGATCGCGCCAGCGGCGGTCTCCCAGGTCGGCCGCCCGCTTGGTCGAGCCGACGATGTCCGTGAACAGGACCGTCGCCAGTACGCGGTCGGGCTCGATCGTCGGCCGCGATCCGGTCAGGAGCTCCTCGATCTCGGTCAGGATTGCGTCGGCGTCGCCAATCCAGGGGACGTGGTCGTCCCCGAGCAGCTCGACGCACTTGGCCTCGGGGATCCGCTCGGCCATGTAGCGGGCCTGGGCCGCCTTGGTAATCCGGACCCTCGGAGGCTCCTCCCACTCGTACTCGAGGTGCGAGGCGAACCCGGGGACGAACACGAGGTCGAGCGGGCCGTCGCCAGTCACCTGATACGCGATGTGGAGGTCGCCGCTCCTCGCGTACGTGGTCTCTGCCCGCATGGCCGCACTCCTCGGTCGGTCAAGTTCGAACGTAGGGGATCGAGCGACCAGTGTCAAGCGGGCCGGAGGGGACCAGCAAGAAAGTCCACCAGGTTTGACACCGGCAAGCCCCACAGCTACCCTGTCGGCACCGACGAGGATGGAGAGGGCGTGATGGTTGAGGCGAGCGAGAGCGTCGATCAGGCGGAGCTGCGCGAGCTGTTCGAGGCCGAGCTGCGGGTGGCTGGATTCGACATCTCGGGCGACGACCGCGAGCGGCTCTGGGTCATGTGGGAGAGGCACTTTCCGCAGCGGCAGGTTCTGCGCGAGGCGGCCCTGGCAGACACGGAGGATCCGACCTTCATCCAGAAGCCGACGACGCTCGCGGGCCGAGCGTGACCGCCCGTCCCGCGCCATCCGGCCAGGCGGTCGCCGCCCCATCCGATCAGGCCGTGTTTGACCTGGACCTCAAGGGCGTCAGCGAGGCGCTGCGGCGGCGCGCCCTCTCCTCCCTCGAGGCGACGCGGGCCTACCTCGAGCGCATCGAGCGGCACGATCCGGTCCTGCGGGCGTACATCACCGTGATGGCGGATCAGGCGCTGGAACGGGCCCGCCTCGCCGACGAGGAGCTCGGGCGCGGCGTGTGGCGGGGGCCGCTCCACGGCGTCCCACTCGGCCTCAAGGACTTGATCGCCTGCGCCGGCGTCAAGATGACGGCCGGCTCGCCGGTCCTCGCCGACCACGTTCCGACCGAGGACGCCGGGGTGACCGAGCGGCTCGCCGCGGCCGGCGCCGTGATCCTCGGCAAGCTGAGCATGCACGAGTTCGCCTTCGGCCGCCCGGTCCTCGAAGGACCGTTCGCGACCGGGCGAAACCCCTGGGACGTCGCCCGACAGCCGGCCGGCTCGAGCTCCGGCTCGGCCGTCGCCGTCGCGGCCGGGCTCTGCGCCGGGGCGCTCGGGTCCGACACTGGCGGGTCGATCCGCGGGCCGGCCGCCTACTGCGGGATCGTCGGGCTGAAGCCGACCTACGGGCTGGTCAGCCGCCGAGGGGTCGTGCCAATGTCCTGGTCGCTCGACCACGTCGGGCCGATGGCACGGACGGTCTGGGACACGGCCACCATCCTCCAGGCCATCGCCGGGCATGACCCCGCTGACGCCGCGACCTCGATCGCCCGCCCGCCCAGCTACACCCGCTCGCTCGAGGCGGGCGTGCGCGGACTGCGGCTGGGGCTGCTGCGCCGCTACTACGTCGACTGGCCAGGGCTGCACCAGGACGTGCGGAGCGCGGCGGACGCGGCCTTCGGCGAGCTGCGGCGCCAGGGCGCCAGGATCGTCGACCTCGACGCCCCGACCCTCGACCTGGCGCCAGCGGCCTGGGCGCCGTTCCTGGCCGAGATGTACGAGTACCACGCCGCGACGGTCCGCGCACGGCCCCAGGATTACCAGGCGCTGACTCGGCCGCGACTCCTCATGGGCGGCCTCTTTAGTGCCCGCGACCTCCTCCACGCCCAGCGGGTGCGGTCGCGCCTGGCCCGCGAGGTGGCGGCGCTGTTCGAGCAGGTCGACGCCCTCGTCTTCCCCGGCCAGGCCCAACCCGCCGATCGCTTCGAGGACGTCTCGACCGAGGAAGTCATCACGTCGACGGCCCGCTACACCCAGCCCTGGAACCTGCTCGGCCTGCCGGCGATCTGCGTCCCCTGCGGCTTCAGCCGTGAGGGCCTGCCCGTCTCGATCCAGATCGTCGGCCGACCCTTCGACGAGCCGACCGTCCTCCGAATCGCCCGCGCCTACGAGCGCGCGACCGCCTGGCACACCCGCCGACCAGACCCGGCCGGCTGGAAACTGCCCACTTCGGCGTAACGCAGCGCGACATCGTTGCCCCGCGTCGGGTTCCTTGTAGGGGTGGGGCTTGATAGGGATGGGCCTGCCCGCCCCCATAAGACCTGAACGCAGCATAGCTGCTTTCCTACGCCAGCTAGAATGTCCGCCGAGGCAAGCAGACCGTGAAGTCTGGGGTTGGAGGCATCTGATGGACCTGACCGGCAAGGTAGCGATCGTGACTGGTGGAGGAACTGGCATCGGCAAGGCGATCTCTCGGGCGCTCGCGGCGGCCGGGGCCCACGTCGCCGTGAACTACTCGCGTTCGGGCACCGACGCCGCGACGACGGTCCGCGAGCTGGAAGGACTCGGGGTGCGGGCGACGGCCATCCGGGCCAACGTCTCGCTCGCCGACGAGGTGCGGCTGATGATCGAGCGGACAACCGACGAGCTTGGTGGGCTGGATCTGCTGGTCAACAACGCCGGGACGACCAAGTTCGTCGACTTCAAGGACCTCGACAATATGGACGAAGAGGCCTGGGACCGGATCATGGCGGTCAACCTCAAGGGCACGTTCCTGTGTTGCAAGGCGGCGGCCGAGCCGATGCGACGCGCGGGCGGTGGCAGCATCGTCAACATCTCTTCGGTGGCCGGCGTCCGGGCGGCCGGCAGCAGCATCGCCTACGCCGTCTCGAAGGCGGGCGTCATCCACCTGACCCGCTGCATGGCCCTCGCGCTCGCGCCAGACATCCGCGTCAACTCCGTGGCCCCGGGCCTGGTGCTGACTCGCTGGCAAGACCACATGTCCGCCGAGGAGCGGCGAGGACGGGCCGAGGCCGCCCCGCTCAAGCGGACCGTCGAGCCCGAGGAGATCGCCACCGCCGCCGTCGAATGCCTCCGCAACGACGCCATGACCGGCCAGACCATCGTCGTCGACGCCGGGAGCCTGCTGTAGAGGCGCGAGTTATCGCGCCCCTACGATGGACGGGCTGCTGGCGCGCCTGCTACCCTGCCGCGAGACTCGGAACCAAGGACCTCGATGAAGCTGACCCCGAGGGAGCAAGACCGGCTGACGATCTTCACCATGGCCGAGCTGGCGCGCAAGCGCCGCGCCCGTGGCCTGAAGCTGAATCATCCAGAGTCGGTCGCCCTGATCTGCGACGAGCTGCTCGAGGAGGCCAGGGCCGGACGTCCCTATGCCGAGGTGGTCGAGCTGGGCGGCCGGATCCTCGGTCACGCCGAGGTCATGGAGGGCATCGCCGAGATGATCCCG
>JACCZL010000630.1 GCA_013695975.1 Chloroflexota bacterium | reverse complement strand
AGAACAACGCCCGGATCGCGGCGGAGGTCGCGGTCGCGCTGGCCTCTTCCTCCCTCAGCCCCCGATGATCCTGAGCACCGCGGCGTCGCGCCAGACGTCGGCCGGGTGGCCGGCGAAGACGATCTCGCCTCGCTCGATGACGTACAGGCGCGTCGCGAAGGGGGGCAGGTGATGGATGTTCGACTCGGCCAGCAGGATGGACTGCCCCTGCTCGGTGATCGCGGCGACCCCGCGGCTGACCTCGGGGATGATCGCCGGCGAGAGGCCCTCGAAAGGCTCGTCGAGCAGGAGCATCGTCGGGTCGAGGGCCAAGGCGCGGGCGATCGAGAGCATCTTGCGCTCGCCGCCGCTCATCTGGGTCCCTTTGCGCTGAAGGTAGCGGCGGAGCTGGGGGAACGTCGCGTAAGCCTGCTCGATCCGCTCGCGGCCGGGCCGCCCGCCGGGTCGGGTCCAGGTCGAGATCTCGACGTTTTCGGCGACGGTCAGGTCGGGAAAGATGGCGCTCCCCTCGGGAGCGTAGCCGATCCCGAGCCGGGCGATCTGATGGGTCCGCCGCCCGACGATGTCGTGACCGAGGAACGTGATTCGGCCGGCGCGGGGGCGCAGGTAGCCCATGATCGCTCGGAGGGTGGTGGTCTTGCCGGCGCCGTTCCGCCCGACCAGGCAGACGACTTCGCGTTCGCCGACCTCCAGGCAGATGCCGCGCAGGATCTCGCTGGCCTGGATGTAGACGTCGACGCCTTCGAGGCGGAGCACGCTCACCACGGTTCGCTCAGGCGGCGCCGCGGCCGACGACCGTCCGCATGACCGCTTCGTCGGCCTGGATCCGGTCGGGCGTGGCGTCGGCGAGGACCCGCCCCTGGTGGAGGGCGACGATCCGGTCGGAGTAGGCGAAGACGATGTCCATGTCGTGCTCGACCTGGAGGATCGATGTGATCCCCATCCGCTTCGAGGCGGCGACGACGATCTCCATGATCGTCGTCTTGTCGCGGGTGCTGACGCCGCTGGTCGGCTCGTCGAGGAGGATCAGCTCGGGCCGCAAGGCGAAGGCCGAGGCGACGTCCAGGAGCTTTTTGTCGCCCTGGGGCAGCTCGCGCGACAGAGCGTCGCGTTTGTCCTGGAGCCCGAACAGCTCGGCGACCTCGAGCGCCTGCTCGCGGACGGCGCGGTCGCCGGCCAGCGATCCGAAGAGCCGAGCGCCACGCCCCAGGCGTGAGACGACTGCCACCTCGAGCGACTCGAGGACCGACAGCTCCGGAAAGACGTTGACGAGCTGAAAGCTGCGGGCCATCCCGAGCTTGGCGAGCCGAACCGGCCCGATCCCGCGGATGTCGCGGTCCTTGAACCGGACTGAGCCGGCCGTCGGTCGGACCAGGCCCGTCAGGACGTTGATCAGCGTGGTCTTGCCGGCGCCGTTGGGGCCGATGACCGAGACTAACTCGCCCGCCTCGACGGCCAGGCTGACGCCGTCGAGGGCGCAGAAGTCCCCGTAGAGCTTGCGGACACCTTCGGCTCGGAGCACGGTCATCCGGAGGTGTCGGGTGTCGGATGTCGGGTGTCGGGGAGGGAGGCGCCTCTCCTGACACCCGACACCCGAGAGCCGACACCCACGAGCAGCCCCATCAGGCCCGTCGGCGCGAAGACGACGATCGCGGCCAAAATTGCACCGAAGACAAGGCGCCAGTAGGGGACGATCGACATGATCCAGTCCTGGAGGAAGATGAAGACGAAGGCCCCGAGGAGCGGGCCGAAGAAGCTGGTGAAGCCGCCGAGGAGGGTCATGAAGACGAGGTTGCCGGAGTGGGTCCAGTAGGCCAAGGTCGGGTCGACCTGGCCGGTCACGGGGGCCAGCAGGGCCCCGCCGATGCCGGCGTAGACGGCCGAGATGGTGAAGGCGTACCAGCGGTAGCGCCTGACGCTCACCCCGAGGTAGGCGGCCTTCTCGGGGTTCTCGCGGATCGACCGCAGGGACAGGCCGAACGGGGAGCGGACGATCCGCCACATGCCGAGCCCGAGGATCGCGAGCAGGAGGGCCGAGTAGTAGTAGTACGGCCCGGACAGGAACTGGACACTCTCGCCGGGCCGCGCCTGGAACAGACCCAGGAGATACGGCTGGGCGACCCGCAGCCCCTGGTCGCCGCCGGTCAGGGCGTAGAACTTGATCAGGAACGAGTAGAAGAGCATGCCGAAGGCGAGGGTGAGCATGCCGAAGTAAATTCGCACGTAGCGCACGCAAAGCGCCCCGACCGGCGCGGCGACGAGGCCCGCGACGGCCGCGGCGAGGAGCAGGATCGCCTCCATCGAGCGGATGCCGAGGCCGGTGGTCGCCACGGCGACCGTGTAGGCGCCGAGCCCGAGGAAGAGGGCGTGGCCGAAGGACAGCAGCCCGGTGTAGCCGAAGAGGAGATTGAGCCCGAGCAGGGTGATCCCGTAGGCGAAGAACGGGAGCATCTTCGTCACGTAGTAGGGCGACGCCACGAACGGGACGGCGACGAGCGCCGCCGCGGCCAACGCGATCGGGAGCGCCGAGCGCAGCACGGCTCAGGCGGCCGCTCGGCCGAAGAGGCCGCGTGGGCGGAGGACGAGAACGCCGATCACGATCAGGTAGATCAGGAGCATCTCGACCTCGGGCTGGGTCGCGATCGCCACGGCACGCAGGACGCCGACGACGAGCGCGCCGACGAGGGCCCCGCGCATGCTGCCGAGACCGCCGATCACGACGACGGCGAAGGCCTGGACGATCAGGTCGATGCCCATCTCGCTGATCGCGGTGGTCGAGGGGATGACGAGCGCCCCACCGAGGGTCCCGAGGACCGTCCCGAGGGTGAAGACCTGCAGGTAGACGCGGCGCATGTCCACGCCGAGGGCCTCGGCCATGTCGCGGTCGTCGGCCGTGGCGCGGACGATCCGCCCGAAGCGCGTGCGGGTGAGGAGCAGCCCGAGGGCGACCGCGATCAGGATGCTGGCCCCGATCACGAGCAGGTTGTAGACCGGGACGTTGGCCCCGAGAATCTGGACCTGGCCGTAGATCAAGTAGAGCCCGCCGGTCGAGTAGGGCGCGGTGCCCCAGATCAGGCGGGTGACGTCCTCCAGCATCAGGACGAGGGCGAACGTGAGCAGGAGCTGGAACGCCTCGTCCCGCTCGTAGACCGTGCTAAGGAGCCGCTCGACGAGCGGGCCGATCACGCCCAGCGCCAGGCCCCCCGCGACGAGCGCCACGACGAAGAGCGGCCTGGGCAATCCGGCCCCGAGCGCCCAGTTGACCGTCGAGACGCCGACGTAGGCCCCGAGGGCGTAGAAGCTGCCGCAGGCCAGGTTGAAGATCTTCTGGACGCCGAAGACCACCTGGAGCCCGGCGGCGACCAGGAACAAGATCGCGGCGGAGAAGAGTCCGCCGAAGAGGACGTCGAGGAAGTTAGCCATGGGGCGGTAGACGGTAGACGGTAGACGGTAGACAGGAGGACGTACCCCTTCCCCGTCTATCGTGTGCCGTCTACCCATTCAGAGCTGCATCCCGGCGATCCACTCCATGAGCTTGGCGCCGGCGGGCTTCATGACGCGGGTGGTGGGGAGGGCTTCGATGGGATCGAGGGTCGCGAAGTCGTAGGCGTTCTTGTGGGTGGTGAGGCCCTGATACCAGGTGCCCATCATGATGTGGTCTTCGCGCATCGTGCGCTTGCCGGAGAGGGATTCGACCTCGATACCCTCGATGGCTTTCGCCACCTGCTCCTTGGACGGCCACTCGTTGGCGGCGCGGGAGGCTTTCTCGACGCCGGCGCGGTAGACCTCGCCGGTGAAGTAGGCGTGATCGCACTCGTAGGCCGGGTACTCGCTGTACTTGGTCCGGTAGTCGGCGACGAACTGCTTGAGGAGCGGGCTCCCGTTCGGGTCGTCGAAGTACATGCTGTTGTGGCCGACGAGGAGCCCTTCGGGGGTGAACTCCTTCTTGAGGGCGTCGTGGACGCCGCCGGCCGTGGTGAAGACCCCTTTCATGGTGTTGAAGAGGCCGACGGCGGCCGCCTGCTTCATCAGGATCGGGGCATCGCCCGACCAGAAGCTGCACATCAGGAGGTCGGCGTTAGACTGGCGGATCGCCGAGACCTGCGAGGTGAAGTCGGTGTCGCCCAGCTTGGGGAACAGCTCGAGGGTGAACTGGACGTCGGGCAGGTAGCGCTTGAGGACGGCCTGGTAGGTCGCCCAGCAGTCGCGGCCGTAGGAGTAATCGTTGCCGATCCCGGCGACGGTTTTGATCCCCTTGAAGTGCTTGGCGGTCAGGATGGCCGCGGCGATCGCCTCGGTCTCGTTGTCGGCGCTACGGAAGATCCACTTTGGGCTGGCGATCGTCTCCTCGATGCCGTTCTGGGTCGTGCCGTCCCACATCAGGAGCGGCGCGCCCATCTCCTCGGCGACCGGCCCGACGGCGAGGGAGACGCCGGTCGAGATCAGCCCGACGGTGGCGTCGACCTTGTCC
>JACCZL010000614.1 GCA_013695975.1 Chloroflexota bacterium | reverse complement strand
TTCGGGCATCTCGCGGGCTGGATGGATCCCGAAGTACTTTGCCTCGGGGTGGTGGACGACCAGGGCGGCGGTGCTGTGCTCCGGGTCGAGCTGATGCCCTTCGGTGAGGGTGAGTCCGAGCCGGTCGGCGCCAAGGACGCGGAGCACGATCGCCTGCTGCTCCAGGTCGGGGCAGGCCGGGTAGCCCCAACTGTAGCGTTTGCCACGGTCGGGAGCGAGGCCCAGCTCAGCGCGCATCTGGCGATGGCTCACTTCGGCCAGGGCCTCGGCGGTCGAGGACGCCAGTCCACGGATAAAGAAGCCACGCCCGTACTCGCCCTCGCGTTCGAGACGCTCGTACAGGTTCTCGACGCGCGGGCCTACCGTGACGGCCTGGAGGGCGACGAGGTCGGGCCGGCCACCGATTGGTTGGAAGTAGTCCGCGAGACAGAGCCGCTCGCCGCCGGGCTGGCGGGGGAATTCGAGCCGGGCTAGCTCGTCCTCGGCCTTGGGATCGTTCGGGTCGAGGACGACGAGCGCGTTGCCATCGGCCACGGCGGGGAAGTAGCCGTAGGCGACCAGCCCCTGGAGCCAGCCGTCCCGCGTCGCCTCGGCCTCGAGCTCGCGCAGGAGCGGGGTGAACTCCTCGGCGATCAGGCGGCGCCGCTCGGTTTCGTCGATCTTGCGGAGGCCCCAGTGCAAGCGAAAGAGGGTGTTCAAGTCGAGCTGGGGGAAAACGTCCGCCAGGGAGAGCTCGAGCACGCGACTGCCCTTGAATGGTGAGCGCGGGGTCGCGACTGGGCGGATGTCGGAGCGCCCGGCGGCGGCCGAGGTGATCGCGGTCGGGGTCTCACGCCCGATCTGACCGACCGCTTCCTCGAGGGTGCGTCGGACGAGGGCGGGGCGGCGGTCGGGGTCGGCAAGCTGGTCCATGACGTCCAAGCCTTCGAAGGCGTCCTTGCAGTAGAACACGCCCGACTCGTAGAGCGTCCCGTCGCCTAGGGCGGCGGTGCGACGGCCGAACGCGCGGTTGATGGCAGCGCCCCCGATCAGGACGGGATAGCTCAGGCCCCGCGCGTGCAGCTCCTGGATGCACAAGGGCATCTGCTTGGAGGTGGAAACCAGCAGCGCCGAGAGCCCGATCGCGTCTGCCTCGACTTCCCGCGCCTTCTCGATGATCGCGCCGACTGGCACCTGCTTGCCGAGATCGTAGACGGTGTAGCCGTTGTTGGAGAGGATCGTGTTGACGAGCGACTTGCCGATGTCGTGGACGTCGCCGTAGACGGTCGCCAGGACGACCTTGCCCTTGGTGTAGCCTTCCTGCTTTTCCAGGAACTGCTCGAGGTGCTTGACCGCCTTCTTCATCACCTCGGCCGACTGGAGAACGAACGGGAGGATCAGCTCGCCGGCGCCGAACCGATCGCCGACGTCCTTCATGGCCGGGAGGAGGATGTCGTTCAAGACCTCGACCGGCGTGCGCGTGCGCATGGCCTCGTCGAGCAGGGCTTCGATGCCCTCCTTCTTGCGGAAGAGGATGCGGTTGTGGATGCGCCGGTCGACCGGTAGGTCGAGGTCGGCTTCGGCGGACACGCCGCCCGATTCCAACTGGACGCCCTCGAAGCGGGCGATGAAGGTCGGAAGGACGTCGGGTCGCCGATAGTAGATCAGGTCCTCGGCCACCTGGCGGGCCTCGGCCGGTATCTCGCCGTAGGGCGTGATGTGGCTCGGGTTGACGATCGCCATGTCGAGGCCGGCCTCGACGCAGTGGTAGAGAAAGATCGAGTTCAAGACGCCGCGCGCGGCCGGCGAGACGCCGAAGGAGACGTTCGACACGCCGAGCGAGGTGAGCACGCCCGGTAGCTCGGCCTTGACCCGGCGGATGCCCTCGATCGTCTCGGCCGCGTCGTGGACGAGCTCTTCCTGACCGGTCGTCACCGGGAAGGTCAGGACGTCGAAGATCACGTCTTCGGGCGCCAGGCCATGGTCGTCGACGGCGATGTCGCGGATCCGTCGCGCGATCTCGAGCTTACGGTCGGCGGTATGGGCCATGCCCTGCTCGTCGATCGTGAGGGCGACCACGGCCGCGCCGTGGGTCTTGACCAGGTCGAGCACGCGGTCGGCTTTTTCGCGGCCGGCTTCCAGGTTGATCGAATTGACGATCGCTCGGCCGGGATAGGCCTCGAGGGCCGCCTCCATGACGTCTGGCTCGGTCGTGTCGATCACCAGCGGGGCATCGACGCCGGCACGCAAGCGCTTGACGACCTCGACCATCTGCGCGGCCTCGTCCGCCCGCTCGGTCAGGGCCACGCAGACGTCGAGGGTGTGGGCGCCACGCTCGACCTGCTGGCGGGCCACCTCGAGGATGCCATCGTAGTCGTCGGCCAGCAAGAGCCGCTTGACCTTGCGGCTGCCCTGGGTGTTGACCCGCTCGCCGATCAGCAGCGGTGGTGGCTGCTGAATCATGTCCTGCGCGCGCATCGCGCTGGCGACGCGAGGGGCGAGGGCCACGACTCGCTGATTTGGCCGACGCAGACCGACCGCGCGGCGGAGGGCCTCGATGTGGGCGGGGGTGGACCCGCAGCAGCCGCCGACCGCCGCGACCCCGAAGTCGACGACGAAGGCGGCGAGCTGCTCGGCCATCGGCTCGGGCTCGAGTGGGTACTCGGCCCGCCCATTGACGTTGATCGGCAAGCCGGCGTTGGGGATGACCGAGATCAGCAGACGTGACAGCCCGCTGAGGGTCTGGACAGGGACACGCATGTGGTCTGGCCCGGTCGAACAATTGAGGCCGATTACGTCGACGCCGGCG
>JACCZL010000613.1 GCA_013695975.1 Chloroflexota bacterium | reverse complement strand
CTGCTGAAGCTCGACCAGGACTACAAGAACGAGGCACACCCCGAGGATACGCCGATCCGCCCCGCCTGTGGGCGGTCAATGACCATGCTGCTCAGGCAACTGCTTCGGGCACCAACTCCAGCGCATGGCGCAGCACGGGCTTCATCCGGTAGTGCCACTCGCCCTCGAGCCGGTGGTCGTAGCACCGCGATGGCATGCGGCGCTGGGGACAGGAAACCACCGCCACGCGGGGATTGTTCTAACGAAACGCTAACACTCCTCATACGGGGCTCTTACGGGGCGGGGGCTACAGTTACGTTGTGCGGGCCACGTCCAGCGTGGCCCGTGTATGTTGACTTGGAGGACCGCTGAGCCCGCGGGTCGGGTGGTGGCGGTGGAGGCGCTTATGGCGGAGCAGGACGAGGCGCGGCAGGAAGAGACGGCGACGGCGCCCTCTACCGAGCCGTCGACGCTGCAGATGCTGCTCGACGAGGCGCGTAGCCTCGCCGATGAGGAGCGCCGCAGGGCCGAGACCTATTTAGACCTGGCCCAGCGGGCGCAGGCCGACTTTCAAAACTACAAGCGGCGGGTCGAGGGCGAGCGAGAGAAGCTCGTCAGGGATGCCAACGCCGACTTGCTCCGTCAGGTCCTGCCGGTGCTCGACGATCTCGAGCGGGCCCTGGCGCATGTGCCGGCCGAGCTGGCCGAGCACAACTGGTCCCAGGGCGTTCAGATGATCGGGACGAAGCTCGGGGGCATCCTCGATGGTCAGGGTCTCGAGCGGATCGGAACCGAGGGCGAGGCGTTTGACCCATACATCCACGAGGCGGTCGCGTATGAGACGCATCCCGAGTACGAGGAGGGGCAGGTGGCCGCGATTTATCGGCCGGGCTATCGCCTCCACGAGCGCGTGCTCCGACCGGCTCAGGTGACGGTGGCGAGGGCGCCATTGAGCGACAACGAGAAGCGGCCGAGCGGGGCGTTCGACGGGGCGCCGGGGACGCGCGGCTAGCAGGCACCACCCAGCCGCGGGGCGGACGCGACCCGCGATACCTCAGGAGGAACACCCAACTATGGCAAAAGTCCTCGGCATCGATCTTGGAACGACCAACTCGGTCATGGCTGTGATCGAGGCGGGCGAGCCGACCATCCTCGAGAACGCCGAAGGGAATCGGCTCACGCCGTCGGTCGTCGCCGTCAACCCGAAGAGCGGCGAGCAGATCGTCGGCCAGGTAGCCCGACGGCAGGCGATCACCAACTCTGAGAACACGATTTTCAGCGTCAAGCGCTTCATGGGCCGCAAGTTCAGCGACCCCGAGGTCCAGGAGGCGCTCAAGCACGTCCCGTATAAGGTCAAGGCGGCCAGTAACGGCGACGTCCGCGTCCTGATGGGCGACAAAGAGTACTCGCCGCCGGAAGTCAGCGCGATGATCCTGCGCAAGCTCAAGCAGGACGCCGAGGCGAAGCTGGGCGAGAAGGTGGTCCAGGCGGTTCTCACCGTGCCGGCCTACTTCAACGATAGCCAGCGCCAGGCGACCAAAGACGCCGGCCAGATCGCCGGTCTCGAGGTACTGCGGATCATCAACGAGCCGACCGCCGCCTCGTTGGCCTACGGTCTGGACAAGAAAGGCGCCGACGAGACGATCGCGGTCTACGACCTCGGTGGTGGGACCTTCGATGTCTCGATCCTGCGGGTCGGCGAGGGCGTCTTCGAGGTCGTCTCGACCAATGGCGACACCTATCTCGGCGGCGACGACTTCGACCAGCGGGTCATCGAGTGGGCCGTCGACGAGTTCCGCAAGGACCAGGGCATCGACCTGCGGCAGGACCGGATGGCGCTCCAGCGCCTCAAGGAGGCGGCCGAGAAGGCCAAGATCGAGCTGTCGACGACGATGCAGACCGACCTGAACCTCCCGTTCATCACGGCCGACGCCTCGGGCCCCAAGCATCTGGCCCTGACCTTGAGCCGCTCGAAGCTCGAGCAGCTCACGGCAGACCTGGTCGAGCGGACGGTCGGCCCCTGCCGCAAGGCGCTCAAGGATGCCGGGCTCGAGCCGAACCAGATCGACGAGGTCGTCCTGGTCGGCGGCCAGACCCGGATGCCGGCGGTCGTCGAGCAGGTCGCGAAGCTGTTCGGCAAGGAGCCGCACAAGGGCGTCAACCCCGACGAGGTGGTAGCGGCCGGCGCCGCGATCCAGGCCGGCGTCCTGGGCGGCGAGGTCAAGGACATCCTGCTGCTCGACGTGACGCCGCTGACGCTCGGCATCGAGACCCTGGGCGGCGTGATGACCTCGCTGATCCAGCGGAACACGACGATCCCGACGAGCAAGTCAGAGACCTTTACGACCGCGGCGGACGGCCAGACCTCGGTCGAGGTCCACGTCCTCCAGGGTGAGCGGCCGATGGCGGCCGAGAACAAGTCCCTGGCGCGGTTCATCCTCGATGGCATTCTGCCGGCCCCGCGCGGCCTGCCGCAGGTCGAGGTGACGTTCGACATCGACGCGAACGGCATCCTCAACGTCTCGGCCAAGGACAAGGCGACCGCCAAGGAGCAGAAGATCGTCATCCAGGCCAGCTCGGGCCTGCAGCAGTCTGAGATCGAGCGGATGGTCCGTGAGGCGGAAACGAACGCCGAAGAGGATCGCCGCCGCCGCGATGAGATCGAGGACCGCAACCGAGCCGACAATCTGGCCTACCAGGCGGAGAAGATGATCCGCGACAGCGGAGAGTCGCTGCCTGCCGAGCTCAAGACGGAGGTGGAGGAGAAGACGAAGACCCTTCGCGAGGCGCTGTCGGGCGAGGACATCGCCCAGGTGCGCGAGGCGATGCAGGCATTGCAAAACGCGCTCGAGCGCGCCGGCCAGGCGGTCTATGGTGCCCAGCAGGCGCAGGGCCCCGACGGCCAGGGTGACGACCAGGGCCCACAGCCCGGCGCCGCCGGCAGCCGCCCCGGCACGGTCGAGGGCGAGTTCAGGGAAGTGTAGGAGGAGATATGGCCTGGCAGTTGAAGCCAATGGGCGACCGCGTGGTCGTCAAGCCGAAGACACGCGACGAGACGACGAAGAGTGGGCTGGTGCTTCCGGACACGGCCACCGAGCGGCCCCAGCAGGGTGACGTGCTCTCGGTTGGCCCGGGCCGCGTGCTGGAGAACGGCAAGCGGGTAGAGATGGACGTGAGCAGTGGTGACACGGTGCTGTTCGCCAAGTACAGCGGGACCGAGTTCAAGCTCGAGGACGAGGATCTGCTGATCCTCAGCGAGCGGGACGTCCTGGCCGTGATCGAGAACGGAACGAAGTAAGGAACTCAGGAGGAACAACGTGCCAGCAAAGGATCTGATTTTTGACGAGTCTGCCCGACGGCAGCTCAAGTCGGGTATTGACCAGCTCGCGAACGCGGTGAGGGTGACGCTCGGGCCGCGTGGCCGCAACGTGGCGATCGACAAGAAGTGGGGCCCGCCGACGGTGACCCACGACGGTGTGACGGTTGCCAAGGAGATCGAGCTCGAGAACCCATTCCAGAACATGGGCGCGCAGATGATCAAGCAGGCGGCGACGAAGACCAACGACGTCGCCGGTGACGGCACGACGACGGCGACGATTCTGGCCCAGGCGATGATCCACGAGGGGCTGCGCAACGTCGCCGCCGGGACGAACCCGATGGAGATCAAGCGCGGGATCGAGCTGGCCACCCTCAAGGCGGTCGAGGAGATCAAGCGAGTCTCGAACCCGGTCAAGGGGCGCGAGGACCTCGAGCGGATCGCCGCCATTTCGGCCAACGATCCGGAGATCGGGCGACTCTTCGCCGAGGCGATGGAGAAGGTCGGCAAGGACGGGGTGATCACGGTCGAGGAGAGCAAGACCCTCAAGCTCGAGATCGAGTACACCGAGGGCATGCAGTTCGACCGCGGCTACATCTCACCCTACTTCATCACCAACCCCGAGCGGATGGTGGCGGAGATCGACGAGCCGTACATCCTGATCACGGACAAGAAGATCGGCTCGGTCAGCGACATGCTGCCGGTCCTCGAGAACATGGTCCAGGCTGGCCGGAAGGAGCTGGTGATCATCGCCGAGGATGTCGACGGGGAGGCGTTGGGCACGCTGGTGCTCAACAAGCTGCGGGGGATCCTGAACGTCCTGGCGATCAAGGCGCCGGGCTTCGGCGACCGCCGCAAGGAGATGCTGCGCGACATCGCGACCCTGACCGGCGCCGAGGTCATCTCCGAGGAGCTGGGCAAGAAGCTCGAGAACACGACGGTCCGCGACCTCGGCCAGGCACGGCGGGTGAGCGCCAACAAGGACGAAACGACGATCGTCGAGGGCCGCGGCTCGGACGAAGAGATCAAGGGGCGGATCCAGCAGATCAAGGCCCAGATCGAGGAGACCACCTCGGACTACGATCGCGAGAAGCTACAGGAGCGGCTGGCCAAGCTGTCCGGTGGCGTCGCGGTGGTCAAGGTTGGGGCGGCGACCGAGGTCGAGCTGAAGGAGAAGAAGGCCCGCGTCGAGGACGCGCTCCAGGCGACCCGCGCGGCGGTCGAGGAGGGTGTCGTCCCCGGCGGCGGCGTGGCGCTCCTGGCGGCGGCGCGTGGGCTCGACGGGCTGAAGCTCGAGGGCGACCAGCAGGTCGGCGTCGAGATCGTGCGGCGGGCGCTCGAGGAGCCGACTCGCCAGCTCGTGAACAACGCGGGACTCGAGGGTTCGGTGATCGTTCAGGAGCTGCGCGTGCGGCAGCAGAAGGACCCGAACATCGGCTTCAACGTGATGACCGAGGAGTACGGCAACCTGGTCGAGCAGGGGATCATCGACCCGACCAAGGTGACCCGCTCGGCGCTCGAGAACGCTTCGTCGGTGGCGGCGATCATGCTGACCACCGACGCTCTGGTGACCGACCAGCCCGAGAAGCAGACGGCCGGCTCGGCCGGCGGCATGGGCGGCGGCATGGGCGGCATGGGCGGCGGCATGGGCGGCATGGGCGGCGGGATGGGCGACTACGACTAAGCCGTCCGGCTCTCCAGATTAGCAGTGGGGCCGCTCGGCAATGTTCATTGCCGAGC
>JACCZL010000601.1 GCA_013695975.1 Chloroflexota bacterium | reverse complement strand
GAAAGACCCAGAGGGCTTCGTCGTGGTTGGTCGCGGCCCTCTCCTGACGGGCGGCGACGCGGCGAGCGAGGGCGACGTTGAGCTGGAAAAGACCCAGTGAGGCGCCACCGACGAGCCCGAAGAGGAGCGCCTGGGTCATGAGGCGGGTCGCCAGGATCGAGCCATGCCCGAGGTGCTCGAACCAAAGCCAGTCGGTGTAGAGCTCGGCGGCGACGCGCACCAGCCCGACGACGAGTACGACAGCGGCGACGGCCACGACGGGTCCGCGCCATCTCCGCCAGTGACCGATACGGCGGACTGGCCCGCGAACCCATCGACCGACCTCCTTCACCAGGCGCATCGGCGATCCGTGTCTTCGCGATCCATGTGACTGGTCCATCTCTTCGACCGACCCCCGAACCGTGGTCGGGGCGCCGGCTCTGGATACAATAGTGCCAGAACTCTTCACGGGCGGAGAGGCGGGGATGCCAATCTACGACTACCGCTGTGGCGCGTGTAAGCGCCGCTCGAGCTTGTATTACCAGACCTTCGCGTCCGCGGAGCGGGCGCAGCCGCGGTGTGAGCACTGCGGCTCGGAGGACGTCAGCAGGATGGTCTCGCGGATCGCGTTCCTGAAATCCGAAGATAGTCGGATGGAGGATCTGGCGGACCCGAGCGCCCTGGGCGGCGTCGACGAGAATGATCCGCGGAGTATCGCCCGCTGGGCTCGCAAGATGGGCGAGCAGATGGGCGAGGACCTTGGCGACGACTTCAAGGAGATGGTGGACCAGATGGAGGCCGGTGAAATGCCGGACGAGGGGGATGGATCGATGGGCGCTGAGGGCGCCGACGACGCGCCGGATTTCAGCGCGGCGACCGTCTGAACGATGGACACCGGAGTGCGCCAACTGGCCGAGCTGATCGCGGCGTCCGAGCAGATCGTGGCGTTCACGGGCGCAGGGGTCAGTACCGAATCGGGGATTCCGGACTTTCGCAGCCCTGGCGGGGTCTGGGACCGCTACGGTCCGATCAACTATCAGGATTTTCTGCGCGACCCTGAGTCGCGTCGTGAGACCTGGCGGCGTGGGCTGCACACCTATCCGGTGGTCGCGGCCGCCCGGCCGAACCCGGCTCACGCTGCGCTGGTCGAGTTGGAGCGGCTCGGCAAGCTGCGCGCGGTGGTCACGCAGAACATTGATGGCTTACACCAGGCGGCTGGCCATGACCCCGAACGGGTAGTCGAGCTGCACGGAAACGCCCATGGGGTGCGCTGTCTCGAGTGCTCGGCGAACTTTTCGCGGGCCGACGTTCAGCGGCGGGTGTTGGAGGGGGAGGACGAGCCGGCCTGTTCCGCGTGCCGGGGCGTGCTCAAGCCGACCAGCGTGTCCTTTGGCGAGCCGATGCCGCTCGAGGCGGTCCGGCGGGCCGAGCGCGAGGCGCGAGCGAGCGACCTTTGCCTGGTGGTTGGCTCGTCGTTGGTGGTGTTTCCGGCCGCGTACATCCCGCGCTACGCCATCGAGGCGGGGGCCGAGCTGGCGATCGTCAACGCCACCGAGACCCCGCTCGACGACGTCGCCGCGGTGGTCGTGCGCGGACGGGCGGGTGAGCTTTTGCCGGAGGCCGTGGCGCTCGCCAGAGGGTTGATCCGGCCGTTGACCAACGGGAGCGGGTAGGGACGCGAGTCGATCCGATGGGTCGCCAGGCTCCATGCGGGTAGCCCGCTTCGATCCGGCCGCGGGGGCGGCGCTGGAGGAGGCTCGTCGGCGCGGCCTGTTCGCGATCGTACGCTTCCAGGACATCCAGGATCGTTCGCTGGTCGTCAGCGATGGCACCCTCGATCGGGTGTCGGCCTCGCGCGCGGCAGGGGTGGGGGTTCAGGTCTTCACGACCGAAGGCTGGTGCGGCTTCGCAAGCTCGGACGACTGTTCGCCTGGCGCTGTCCGAGACCTGGTTCGGCGGGCCGGTGCGCTGGCCCGATCGAGCGGTCTACTCGGGCCGGAGGTGAGCCACGAGGTATTCGAGCTGCAGGGTGGCGGTCGGCGCGTGGTCGGTACGCGGGCGCGGGGGCTGGATGCGACATCCCTCGCCGAGCAGACGGCCGCGCTCCGCGAGGCGAATCGCCGCCTGGTGGACGGGGCGGCGGGATTCGCGGTTCGCAGCAGTCACCTGGTCGTCGACGACGAGTGGCGGGTGGTCAGGAGCGACGGCGCTGACGTGTCGTTCGGCCTGCCTCGGGCGCATGCCCAGCACGACCTGACGGCTCACCTGGGGGGCGGCATCGTGAGCGCGAGCGCGACCGTTTCTGGAGCCGACGCCAGCGTCTTGCTCGACCTGGAGCGGGCGCGCCTGCTGGAACAGCGTTCGCTGCGGGCGCTTCGGCGGGCGCGAGCGGCGCTCGGGACGCCGTCGGTCAGGGTGGGGAGCTGTAGGCTGGTCATCGACCACGCGCTGGCCAAGGGACTGGCCCATGAGGCGTTTGGACATGCCTGCGAGACCGATACTGTCGACGGCTCGATCCTGGCGACCGGGGGCCGCCTGCGCCTGGGCGAGGCTCTCGGTCCGTCGAACGTCTCGATCGTGGACGGGCCGATCGCGGGAGACTACGCGGATCAGGGCGTGAGCGCCAACGGGCTGGATCGCGAGACGGTGGCGATCATCCGCGATGGCGTGTTGGTGAGCGGGCTCGGGGACCTCTTTTCCGCGCGGCGGGCGGGCTCGCCGATCACGGGGGCCTGTCGCGCGAGCAGCTATCGCCAGCGGCCGAACCCGCGCATGTCGAATATCCGGATCGTGCTGGCGGATCCGATCCCGCTCCGGGTGGGGGCGGAGACGATCGAGCCAGACGACGTGGCGTCCGAGCTGCGCCGGGTGGGGTTGCTGGCGGCCGGCGAGCCCACCCTGTACCTGGCGGGCTACCGGGGAGGACAGGCGCATCCGAAGCGCGGCGACTTCATGTTCGCCTGTGCCGCCGTGTACGACCTTGCCGATGGCGCGGCGCCGCGCCAGCCGGCTGTCTTGAGCGGCAACAGCCGGTCGGCGCTCCGATCGATCGTGGCCGGATTCGGGGAGCTACGCCTCGACGCGATGGGGGTGTGCGGCAAGCACGGCCAGAACGTGCCGGTGAGCGGCGGCTCGCACGCCCTGCTCGTCCTGGAGGCGCATCCAGAGGTCGTCGTGGGTCAGCGAGGATGAGTTTGGCCGAGGAGCTGGCGAGTCGACTGCACGACCGCCCGAGCTGCGAGGGCGCCGAAACCTCCGAGTGGAGCTTCGAGCTGGCCGAAGGGACGGCGATGCGAGCTGGGCTGGCGAATGGCACGCTCGGTGGACCGTACGAGCCACCGGGTGTCCTGGTCGGGATCGGCGGGTGGATCGATATCCGCTGGTCAGATGGCCTACGGACGCTGGGAACGGTGGATCGAGGCGCGGTGGACCAGTTGGAGGATCGACTGGCTAGCTGGCGCGCCACGGCTTATCGCGATGGGTGGGCGGGGCCGCTGCAGGCGCCCTGTGCCTATCCCCGGGTCGAAACGCACGATCCGAGCGCCGAGGCGATGGTGAGCGGTGATCCTAGCGCCCTGTTCGAGGTCCTCGGACGGGCGCGTAGGGCGCTCGAGGCTCGCGGCCTTGGTCAGATCGAGGCGAAGGTCGGAGTAGGCTCCGGGCGGCGCTGGATCCGCAACTCTCGGGGCGTCCAGGTCGAGTTTCCCGAGACCTCGTTCGCGCTGCAGGTCTCCGCGGATGAGCTGTACTCGGACGCTTTTTCAAAGCGGCGCGCGGCTTCGGCGACCGAGGAGAGCGCGCTGATCGAAGAGGTTGCGCGTACGGCCGCGGAGCTCCGCCGCGATGACCACTTGCCGCGCGCTGACGTGCCGATCCTCCTCGCGCCGGCGGTGGTCGAGCGCTTTCTGGGTCGGTTCCTGGGTACGAACCTGGGCGGCCGGGCGGTGATCGACGGCCACTCGGCGTTCGCCCGCGAGGACTTCGTCGGGCGGCGGCTGATCCTGCGGGAGGACCTCGACCTGGTCGTCGACACGACGCTGTCGCTCGAGCTGGCGACCTCGCCGTGCAGCGCCGAGGGCGTTCCGGGTGGGAGGGTTGCGCTCATCGCTTCCGGGCGGCTGGCGACGCCGATGGCCGATCTGAAGCAGGCCCGCCGTGGCGGTTTTGCACCCACGCCGTCGCCACGTGGGTCCCCCTCGCTGCTCCTCGAGACCGCCGAGGCGCCGCTCGAGCTGGACGCGGCCCTGGCCCGGCTCGATCCCGGGCTGGTGGTGTACTTCGTGATGGGCGTCCATACGCAGAACGCCCGGACGTCAGAGTATTCGGTCGTCGCGCCACAGGCGCAGGTGGTCCGAAAGGGTGTCCGAGGCGGCAAGACGGCGGCGCGGCTCGGCGGCAACTTTCTGGGCCAGTTGCGCGACCCCTTGACCACCTTCGTTCGTTTTCCAGGTAGGTACAATCCGGGGCTACTGGTCCATTGCGACGTGGGCGCCTCGGGGTAGCACAAGCGAGATTGACATGCAGCGCACGGGGCGGCGAGAAGGGGGCTCGGAAACCGAGAATGCGCCTGTTCCACTCCTGTATACTTTTCGCGGCGTGATGCCGGTTTAGGGTAGCAAGGTGGTCGATGCGAGCCGCATCCTCATCCCGGTGAAGGGGGGCCCGACCGACGACGACGCGGTCGCGCTCGCGTGCCAGGTGGCCGTGCAGAGCAAGGCCGAAATTCACGCTATCCACGTGATCGAGGTCAAGCGTACGATGCCGCTCGACGCGGAGTTGCACGCCGAAGCCGAACGGGGTGAGGGCTTCCTCAATCGCGCGGAGCAGGTGGCAGATCGATTCAAGCAGACGCTACAGACCGACCTCTTACAGGCGCGCGATGTTGGCCCAGCGATCATCGACGAAGTGCTCGAACGAGGTATTGATCTGATCGTGCTCGGGATCGGGTACAAGAAGCGATTTGGGGAGTTTGATCTGGGCAAGACGGCGCCATACATTCTCAAGCACGCACCATGCCGGGTGTGGGTGTGTCGCCAGGCGACGTGACCGAGGCGACACTGGAGCGGGGACGGATATGTACGTCGTGATCATGGGCTGCGGTCGGGTCGGGGCTCGCCTGGCGAACTTGCTGGTCGGGGCCGGCCACGAGGTCATGGTGATCGACGCGAACGAGTCGGCGTTGAGCCGCCTCGGCTCGGACTTTGCCGGCCAGACGATGGTCGGCGATGGGATCGACATGGACGACCTGCGGAAGGCCGGCCTGGAACGGGCGGACGCTTTCGCCGCCGTGACGCAGGGTGACAATCGCAACATCATGGCCTCGCAGATCGCCAAGCACATCTTCAACGTGCAGCGGGTCGTGACCAGGATTTACGATCCGATCCGAACGGACACGTATCGGACGCTGGGCCTGGATGCCATCAGCCCGACCGTGATTGGGGCAAAGGTCTTTTACACGACCCTGACGGGCGAAGAGAGCCAGGAGAACGTGTAGCGATGTACATCATCGTGGCGGGTGGCGGGAAGGTCGGCTTTTATCTGGCGCGGGCGCTGATTGCTCAGGGCCACGAAGTGCTGGTGATCGAGAAGGACGCTTCCGAGGTGGCGAAGATCGCGAACGTTCTCGGGAACGTCGTCCACAAGGGCAACGCTGACGAGGCGTCCGTGCTGGAGGAAGCCGGGGCAAATCGCGCTGACGTGATCGTGGCCACGACCGGCGAGGATGCGCCGAACCTGGTGATCTGCCAGGTGGCCAAGCGCCGCTTCAACGTCCCGCGGGCGGTGGCACGGATCAACAATCCCAAGAACGAGCAAATTTTCAGCATCCACGGCATCGACGCGACGGTCAGCACGACGGATGTGATCCTGTCCGTCATCGAGCAGGAGATTCCCGCGCAGTCGCTCATCCCGCTGGTGCGGCTTCGGCACACTGACGTCGAGATCGTCGAGGCCACGATACCGCTGAACTCGCCGTTGGCGGGTACGACGCTGCGGGACCTCGATCTGCCGCCTGAATCGATCGTTGCGATGGTCGTTCGGCATGGCGAACCGATCTTCCCAAATGGTGCGACCGAATTGGCCGTTGGGGACGAGGTGATTGCGTTTACCCGTGCGACTCACGAGGAGGAGCTTCGGGAGACGTTCTTCGCCCGGCACTGAGCTGGTCGGGCGAGGTACACGAATTGTTGTGGTTGTCCGGCGGTGGTCCCTTTGGCCGCCTAACGGGCGTTGTACCGAATGAACGAGTGGCCTGAGCGGGCCTGGCGCCGGACAGTGGGTGCCGTGACGAAAGGACGAGCGACGATGGGAGATCGGACTCTCAGCAACGCGGCGGATGAGGCGGCGAGTCGGGTGCGGGTTACTCGTGGCGCGCTACGGCAGATCGCGCGCCACGAGCACGCGATCGACGCGTGTCTGAGCGAGCTGGCCGGCCGGGAGGGGCCGTCGGCGTCGCAGATCACGTTCATCCTCCGGCGAGCTGGTCGCCACGTCGAACGGGCCCACGGGCTGGCGACGATGGCCGCCCGCATCAATCGCGATCCGAACGCCGCGGCCGGACTCGCCGCTGTGGTCGAGCGCCAGGAGCGGGCGGCGCTGCGTGTGCAGCGCTGGTCTGAAACCCTGGTCGAGGCTCCGTCGCCCGGACCGGTCCGCGAATCGGACTGACCGAACGCTCGACGCCTTCTGAGCCGCCGCCGATTGGCGGGATCAGGTGGAGCTCGGCGCCGTTGGTTAGCTCCAGGTCGGCGTCGCGCGGCATGGCGACGCGGCGCCCGTCCAGGATCAAAGCGTTGACGCCGAACGGCGAATCTTCATCGTCTGGGAGCGCGGCAAAGCGGGGATCGTAGCGTTCGGCCAGCTCGGCGAAGAGTGCCGCGAGGGTCGCCGACTCGGGCAGGCGGACCTCGATCCGACGCGTGCCGAGGGTCTGGCGAATTCGGTCGTAGACGTGGACGGTGACGCGCATTGGAGGCGGTCGTGCAGACCGTCGATCTCCTCGCTTCGGCCGCGCGATAGGTGCCTTTGGGTCAGTATCGGGCGATTCGGTGTCATTTTGCTCGATTTATGGCGGGCTTCTTTGACCGGGTTGTGGCGGGGTCCGAGCAGCAGCGAGCCATCAGCGTCCTACTGAATGACTTCGGTGGCTCGCTGCAGGACGGACTGCGGAATGGACAATCCGAGCGCCTCGGCGGTCTTCTTGTTGACGACGATATCGAAAGTCGTCGGCAGCTCAATTGGCAGGTCGCCAGGCTTCGCGCCTTTCAGGATCTTGTCGACGAAGCTGGCAGACCGCCTGGCAAGCGCGAGATCGTTGGTGCCGTGCGCCAGCAAGCCGCCGTTGACAGCGAAGTCCCTCAACTCCGCGACCGCCGGTAGTCGGGACTTCAGCAC
>JACCZL010000586.1 GCA_013695975.1 Chloroflexota bacterium | reverse complement strand
GCCCGATCCAGAAGGCTGAGGGCGACCCGTTCGTCCGCGAGGATCGCGATTTCGTCGATGCAGTCCAGGGCAAGCCAAACCAGATCCGCGCGCCCTATGGCGAGGCGATCAAGACCCATCGGCTCGCGACGGCCGCTTCGCGCTCGGCGCGGGAGGGCCGGATGATCGAAGTCACGAGTCCCCAGTCACCGATATCGAGTCGGGGACAATGACCCGGAGACCAGGGACTCGCGACGCGGGACTCGCGACTCGCACCGTCCGTTCGCTCGGCGTCGAGCGCGCGGGCGAGATGGCCTTTTCGAGCTACGAGGAAGGACTGCCGGCCGAGGGGCAGTTCCGGGTCGACACCCTCTACACCGGCCTCTCCTCAGGGACCGAGCTGAGCTTCTTCAAGGGCTCGAACCCGTACCTCCACCTGGCCTGGGACGAGGAGCTGGGGGTCTTCGGACCGGGTGAGCCGAGCATCCGCTTTCCAGTCCGCTTCATCGGCTACATGGAGGTCGGGCGGGTCGCCGAGAGCCGCACGGCGGCGACCGAACCGGGCGAGATCGTCGCGATGACCTACGGCCACAAGACCGGCCACACCGCCGACGCCCGGCACGACTTCTGGATGCCGCTCCCACCGGAGATCGAGCCGATCCTCGGCATCTACGTCGCCCAGATGGGGCCGATCTGCGCCAATGGCCTCCTCCACGCCGCCGCCGACCTGGGCGGGCCGACGCTAGGCGATCGCGCCGCGGACGGAGGGCGGTCGGACCCGGGTGACGCCGCGTTCTTGGGCGACGGGGTGCGCGGGCGCCAGGTGCTGGTAGTCGGCGGCGGCGTGGTCGGCCTCCTGACCGGCCTGTTCGCCCTCCACCACGGCGCGGCGAGCGTGGCCCTGGCCGATCGCACCCCGCAACGGCTCGCGGCGGCCGCCCGGTTGGGCCTGATCCCGCTCGACGAGCAGGCGGGGGAGACCTGGCGTTGGTGCAAGGAGCGCTGGCGCCACGGGCCCAAGGACCGCGGCGCCGACGTCGTGTTCCAGTGTCGGGGCCAGGCCGCCGGGCTCCAGACGGCGCTGCGGAGCCTGCGACCCCAGGGGACCGTGATCGACATGGCCTTCTATCAGGATGGCGCCGCCGACGTCCGGCTCGGCGAGGAGTTCCATCACAACGGCCTGACGATTCGCTGCGCCCAGATCGGCCGGGTCCCACGCGGACTGGCCCACGCCTGGGACCGTCGGCGGCTGGCCGCCGAGACGGTCGCCCTGCTCCAGGCCCGCGGGCGGCTCGTCCGCGAGCATCTCATCACCGACGTCGTACCCTTCGACAAGGGCCCCCAGCTCGTCGCCGACCTCGCCGCCCGCAAGCGCCACACGATCCAGGCGGTCTTCCAGGTCGGCGATGTGGATGCCCTCCCTCCACCTGGGAGCGACTCAGGGTGAAGGCTGCTCGGCCGCGGAACAAGGCGCATGTCCCAGGCTAGCGTTCACCGCGACCCTCTCCCCGAGGGAGCGGGGGCCAGGAGGATCCTCTTCGTCTTCAACTGGCTCGTCGTCGGCGGCGAGGAGACCGAGGTCCGTCTGCTGGCCCGCCATCTCGACCCGAGCCGCTACCGAATCGAAGTCGTCGCCTGCTTTCGTAAGCCGAACATGCCAGCGCAGACCCACGCCCAGCTCGAGCAGCTCGGCGTAGCGGTCGACCGGACGCCCTACAGCCTGTCGTTCGAGGACACTGTCGACTACCTGGCTCGCAAGGTCGCGGCCTACGACCTGGTCGTCTCCTGTCAGGCCCCGCCCGATCTTTACCCGGCCTTGGAGCGGGCCTGGATGCCGCCACCGCTGATCGAGCATGGCGGCCTCGTGTCCGAGGCGACGGCCGGCCCGAAGCACCTGACGTCGCGCTACGTCGGGGTCTGCGCCCAGATCCGCGACGCGGCCGCCGCGGCCATGCCCGCCCGCCCCCACCACGCCCTCGAGATCCCCTCGATGGTCGATCTGACCGAGTTCGACCCGGCCGATCGCCCCGCCACTCGGCGGGAGTGGGGCCTGGACAAGGCGGCGCCGGTGATCGGCTGGGTCGGGCGGCTCGATCGCAAGAAGCGCGTCGAGGACGTCATCCGCGCCGCTCAAATCCTTCGCGAGCGCCACCCCGCCGCCTGCTTCCTCCTCATCGGCGGGCCCGACGCCTTTATGCCGGAGTACGCCGACGAGCTGCGGGGTCTGACCCGGGAGCTCGGTCTCGAGCGGGTCGTGCGCTTCCTCGGCGATCGGCCGGACGTACCGCGGCTGCTGTCCGGCCTGGACATCCTGGTCTGGCTTGCGCGTGGCGAGGGGATGCCCCACGTGATCGCCGAGGCCGGCGCGGCCCGCCTGCCGGTCGTGGCGACCCGCGACGGTGGCACCGAGGAGCAGATCGAGGACGGCGTCAGCGGCCTGTTCGTGCCCCACGAGCGCCCCGAGGCCGTCGCGGCGGCGCTCGATCGGCTGATCGGGGACGCCGACCTGCGCCGGCGCCTGGGGGACACTCTGCGGCGGAAGGTCGAGCAGGAGTACAGCGCCGCGGTGGTGACGCGACGCTGGCAGGCGCTCTTCGATGAGGTGATCGCCGAGGGGCCGCGGTGAAGCGGGGCGACTGGCTGTTCGGCTCCTTCTTCCTGGGCGGCTTCGAGTGCTCCCAGCAGGTCACCGCCGAGGGGCGACGACTCGACCTGATAGTCGCCAGCCAGCACGACGTCCAGGCAGCCGAGGACTACGCTCGCTGCCGGGAGATCGGTATCCGCGCCGTCCGCGAGGCCGTGCGCTGGCCGATGGTCGACCGCGGCGGGACGCTTGACCTGGAGGAGCTGCGCCGCCTGGTCCGGCTGGCTCGTGAGGCCGAGGTAGTCCAGATCTGGGACCTCATGCACTACGGCTACCCCGATGACCTCGAGCCTTTCTCGGCCGCGTTCGTTGACCGCTTCGCCACCTATGCCCGGGCCGTCGCCAGCATCGTCTGCGACGAGACCGGCGGGCCGACCTATTACACCCCGATCAACGAGATCTCCTACTACGCCTGGGCCGGCGGCGAGGTCGGCTATATGGGGCCGCTCCTGCAAGGGCGCGGCGGCAAACTCAAGCGGGCCCTGGTGCGGGCAGCGATCGCGGCGACGAACGCGATCTGGGAGGCCGATCCCGAGGCGCAGATCGTGACCGTTGACCCGCTCGTCTGGCTCCACGTCCCACCAGAGCGGCCCGATCTCCAGCCCGAAGTCGACGACTTCAACCGTCGGCTCGTGACCGAGGCGTTCGACCTCCTGGCCGGTCGTCGCCAGCCGGAGCTGGGCGGCTCGCGGGCGCACCTGGGGATCATGGCGGTCAACTACTACGGCTGCAACCAGTGGACGATCCCGACGCCCGAGCTGCCCCAGCGCTTCCTCACGCCAGACGACCCGAGGTGGGTCCCCCTCAGCGACCTCCTCCTGGACCTGCAAGCCCGCTACGGCGGCCCGCTGCTCATCGGCGAGACCGGCGCGAGCGCCGACGCGCGGGCCGCCTGGATCGACTACCTTTGCGGCGAGGCAGCGCAGGCGCTCGAGCGCGGGGTAAACCTCCAGGGCATCTGCTGGTACCCGATCGTGACGACCCCCGACTGGGAGGATACGACGGCCTTCCTCGAAGGCGGCCTCTTCGACGTCATCCCCGAGCCCGATGGCCGCCTGCGACGCGCGCTCGACCCGTCCGCCGCCGCCGCGCTCCGCCGAGCCCAGGCGGCGCTCGACCCCGAGAGCCTGCCGACCGGGCCGGTTCCCCCCGAGTGTCCCCCGCCCCGCGAGCCCAGGGTCGAGGTCATCCACCCACTCGAGCACGCCCAAGCCAAGGCCGACAACTTCTCCCACCAGACCCTCCTGACCGGCGAGTCGCTGACCGTCGAGCTGTACACGTTCGGTCCCGGCGCCTGGATCGGCGCCCACCGCCACCCCGCCAGCGAGCACGTCCTGACCGTCGTCGCCGGGGTCGCCCGCGTCCGGATCGGGACCCGCTGGCTCACCCTCCACCCGACCGACACGGTCGTCGTCCCTCCCGCCCTCCCCCACAGCATCCACAACGACAGGGCCGAAACCCTCGTCGTCCAGCAAGTCAGCGCCCCTAAGCCCTGGGACGCCCGCTTCGCCGGCCCCGGCCCCGCCGAATCGGCTGTCGCGAGCGGCATGCTCCGTGAAGGCGCTGCTCGCGGCCCGTCGCGGCCAGTGCGATGACGTACAATCGGACACACGGCATGCTGACCGGGGAGCGTGGAGGACCGATGGCCGAGCCTCGAACGTTGATGACAGCCGACGAGCTCTTGCACCTGCCCGATGATGGCTGGCGCTACGAGCTGGTGGCGGGGGAGCTGATCAAGATGGCGCCAGCCGGCGGGGAGCATGGGTATGTGGGCAATCGAGCACAGGATCGTCTGAATACCTTCCTCAAGGAGCAGGGGCTGGGTGGCGCCGTGTTCGCCTCCGAGACGGGGTTCCGCATCGGCCACGACCCCGATACGGTGCGCGCGCCCGACGTGGCATACGTGGCTCCGGCGCGGCTGGAGCAGGCTCGAGTGGCCGGCTACCCGGACCTGGCCCCCGACCTGGTGGTCGAAGTGATTTCACCGGGCGACTCTGCCGGCGAAGTCCACGAGAAGGTGATGGAGTGGCTGGCGGCCGGGACCCGGCTGATCTGGCTCCTGTATCCTCGGCGACGCTCGGCTATCGTCCATCGCCCAGGCGGCGAGGCGCGGGTGTTGCAGGCCAACGATGTCCTGGATGGCGAGCCGGTCCTGCCTGGCTTCGCCTGTCGAGTCGCCGACCTCTTCGCGTGAACCGGCCTTGGTGCGCCCGCCCCGGCAGCGTCATCCGAGGACCCGGTCGAAAAACTCGCCAGGGCCAAAACCATGCTCGATCAAGGCTTGATCTCGGAAGCCGAGTATGATGGCTTGAAGGCGAAGATCATCGCCTCGATGTAGGCTCCCGGCCTATGCACCGCGCTCGGCGATCACCCGCCGGAAGAGGTCGATCAGGGCGTCGGCGTGGGTGTCGAAGGCAAAGTGAGGGCGCGCGGCGTGGGCGTTGGCGGTGAGCTGGGCAAGGCGGGGGCGGTCGCGGAGGCGGGCGGCCAGGTCTTCGGGACCATCGAAGAAGACGCCCAGGTCGAGGCGGCGGGCGAGTGTCTCGACGGCGACCCGCGAGCCGGTGTTGTCCTTCAGGATCCAGGGTAGCCCGGCCGTGGCGTAGGTCCCCAGGCGGGCCGGCATGTTCAGGTCGTCCCAGGCGGCGCGGCGCAGGTCGCCGCCGTTCGCACTCTCGACGACGTGCGACCAGGCCGCGTCGTACCGAGACAGCTCGCGGGTCCAGCCCTCCGGCTCGACCATGGGATGCAAGTGCATGTGTCCGGTCGCCAGGCCGGTCTTGACCCAGTCGAGCTCCCGCTCGTAGAAGAGCGGGCCGTAGAAGTGGACGTGAATGCCGGCCCGCGCGACCGGCTCGAAGCGCTCGAGTCCGAAGAAGCGGCCGGCGCAGACCGTATGGATCTCGCCGTCCCCCTCCGAAAGTTTCGGCGTCCAGGCGTCGGTATGCCAGTCCGCTTTGGGCAGGTCGCCGTCGAGGATCGTCGTCCAGCCTGGATCGAGCAGCCGATCAGTCGCGAGCTGGAACCACTCCAGCGTCTCCTCGTTGACGAAGACCTGGGCGTCACTCTCGCGTAGGATCCGCATCATCGTCGGCCAGAGCCCGTTTTGCTGGACGTAAAAGGGACCTTCCTTGAAGTGGAAGACGAGCGGGACTCCCAGCCCCGCCCCGAGCACCTCGCCAATCAAGGGCAACGACCGCCAGTTCAACAGGCCGTAGATCAGGTCTGGGCGGATCGCGCGGACTCGCTCCGGCCACGAGGCGTCGCTCGGGATGTCGTCGATGTTGCCGAACGGGAACGGTCCGACGACGTCCCAGAACTCCGGCTCCCGCGTCCAGACGGCGTACAGCTTGTGGCCCCGCTCCTCGAAGGCCAGCACCCGCTCGGGGTTCCAGCCCAGCTCGCCGACCAGGAGGATCTTGAGCCCCCCCGGTGCGGGCAGCTCGCGGCGCTCGGTAAAGCGCCCGTAGCGGGCCCGCTCGTCGACCCGCAGCCCGCGCGATGGCTGCCAGTTGAGCCAGTGGTCGCCGCCGACCCCGTAGTAGGCGCGATACCGAGACACCCCGTGGCGCCACGCGCCGAGGCCCTCGCCGGCGATGATCTTGTGCCGCTGGTCCGGGTGGTCGACCCAGTCGCAGGTGATCGCGCCGGTGTACGCAAAGGGCGCGCCACGGGCCAGCAAGGCCCGCCAGAAGTCCGCCTCTAGCGTGTCGGACACGACGACGTCCCGCGCGGGCCAGGGCACTTCGGCCTCCAGCTCCCGCCGATGCATCACCTGGACGAGGGCCAGGATGTTGCCGCTCGGGAGCACGTCGGCCAGCGGCGCCACGGGGTGCGTCCCGAGCGTCTCGGCCTCGTGCCCGACGGCCGCTTTGCCTCGCAGGGTGGGGGCGCGGAGCCAGCGCTCCCCGCGCAGCGTCGGTCCGTAGCCCCAACGCACCCCGCCATAGGCGAGGTACACCCGCGGCTCCCGATCCAGGAGACCGGCCAGACGGGCCAGGTGGTCGGGATAGTAGGCGTCGTCGGACGGGAGGTAGGCCAGATAGCGACCGCGCGCCAGGGCGGTCGCCCGAGTGAGCGCCGCTCCGAGCCCCTCGTTGCGTGGGAGCCGCTCGTAGCGCACCCGCGGATCGGCCAGATACGGGGCGACCACATCGGCGGTGTCGTCGGGCGAGCCGTCGTCGACGACGATCAGCTCCCAGTCGGCGAGCGTCTGGGCGTGCAGGCTCCCGAGTGCCCGCCGAATGAAGGCGGCGTGCTTGAAGGTCGGCATCAGGACCGAGACGCGCGGCCCGTCCCCAACGTCGGCGCTCACATTACGACCTCGACCGGCTCCGGGCGTCCGCTGGCGAGCGAGCTGGTGGCGGCAAGGGTCGTCGCCAGGGAGCCGAGGCCGTCGCGGTAGGAGCAGCGAATGAGGGACCGGTCCCCCGTCTCGACGGCTCGGATGAAGTCGGCGATTTGCTCGTCGTAGCCGCTCGACGGGTGGTGGTACTCGATCCGTCGGCCGTCGACGGTCCCCTGCAGGGTGCCAGCGTCGAAGATCAGCTCCAGGTGGAGGTCGCGAGCGATCAGCGTGCAGCCCCAGAAATACTGCCAGACAGCGCAGGTCGAGACGACTGTCCCGACAGCCCCCTCGGCGAAGTCGAGCGTCAGCGAGCTGACGTCCTCGTAGTCGACGCGATCAGGCACGTGGCCCCCGCGGCCGAGGGCGAAGACAGACCTGACGTCGCCGGCGAAGTAGCGGGTCAGGTCGACGATGTGGGTGCTCTGCTCGACGATCTGGCCGCCGGAGAGGGCCCGCCGGGCGTACCAGCCACCCGGCATCGCCCCGAGCACTCGGCCGATGACCATCGCCAGCTCCCGTCCCACCAGGAGCTCCCTGGCACGCTCGGCGATCCCGCTGTAGCGGAACATGTAGCCGACGCTGTTGAGCACGCCGGCCGCCTCGATCGCGGCCAGGGCTTGGCGCGGCCCGTCCAGGTCGAGCCCGAGTGGCTTGGTGGTGAAGATGGCGCAGCCGCGCTTGGCCGCCAGGACCAGCTCGTCGGCGCGCGCGAAGGGCGGCAGGTTGTCGAAGACGGCGTCGAGCCGCTCGGCCTCGAGCATCGTCCGGTAGTCGTCGTAGACTCGCGCCTCCCGCCCGTCGGCCATGGCATGTGCTCGCGCCGCGTCGAGGTCGCAGAACGCCACCACCCGCGCTCGATCCTGCAGGTGGTCGAGGCGGTCGAGGTACTCCCGAGCGATCCCCCCGCAGCCGATGAAGCCGAGCCGGATCACCTGGGCTGCCCCTCGCCTACTCGGCGGGCCGAGACGTACTCGTCGTGAATCCGCTGTACCTGGCCAGCCTCGAGTGGCGGACCGAGCGCGGCGGCGACGTTCGCCTCCAGGTTCTCGAGGCGTGTGGTCCCGACGATCGCCGTGCTGATCTGGGTGTTCGCGAGCAGCCAGCGCAGCGCCAGCGCCAGCCGGCCACCCACCTCGTCGGCGCCCGTCCAATCCAACTGACGGGCGACAGCCCACTTCCAGGACCAGTCGGGATGAGTCGGCCGCTGGGACATCGTCGGGATGCCGTTGGCGATTGGCTGCTTCGCGATGACGCCGACCCCTCGCGCGACGGCCTCAGGAATGAGATGGTCCCCAGGCTCCTGCTGGAGGATGCTGCAACTGATCTGGAGCGTCTCGAAGACACCGAGCGCGAGGGCGCGCCGAGCGATCTCCCCGTCGGCGCTCACTCCGATGTGGCGCACCTTGCCCGACGCCTTGGCCCGCTGCAGGCCGCCGATCGCCCCGCCGTCTTCGAGGACCCAATCCGGCGGACTGTGGAGTTGGACCAGGTCGAGGTAGTCCGTCGCGAGCCGGCGCAGGGACCGCTCGATCGTCCCCAGGACGCCCACTTCCGACCAGTCCTCTTCGACGTCCCAGCTCGTTCCATTCCAGTTCTGGAGGCGACCGCATTTGGTGGCCAGCACGACCTCCGACCGGCGGCTGCGTAGCGCCTCGCCGAGTAGCGCCTCGCTGCGTCGGTAGTCCGGCGCCGTGTCAAAGAAGGTCACGCCCAGGTCGAGGGCACGCCGCACCAGCGGCACGAAGGTCGCCCCCGGCGCCGCCTCGGCGAAGCCGATCGAGGCCCCGCCAAAGCCGAGGACGGAGACGGTGAGGCCCGTGCTACCGAGCGGTCGCCGAGGGATCATCGGCTAGTCGTCGAGAAACGGGCGCATCAGTCGCACCAGCTCCTCGGCGGCATTGAAGTTGACGGTGTGCGCCGCCTCGGGAACCACGATGAGCCGGCCGCGGGGAAGGAGGCGGGCCGCCTGCTCCGCCCAGGATTGCGGCACGATCGGGTCGCGCGCGCCGCGGACGATGAGGGTCGGAGCTTGCACGTGCGGGAGCTTGTCCTCGATGCGGTCCTGGAGCAGGTAGCGGAGCGTGTGATAGAAGCGGTCGAAGCCGGCGTCGAGGTAGTCGCGGACAAGGATCGGCCCGAGCGCGAGCGGCTCGCGGGTCGCGTTGAGGAGCCAACGCGCGGCCTGGCGCAGCGCGCTCCGCGCGCCGGGGTCCGCCGTCGGGCCGATCAAGACCAGCCGGTCGGCCAGTCGCGTGTGGCGGAGGGCGACCTCGACGGCGACCTGGCAGCCAAACGAATCGCCAACGAGCGCGGCGCGCTCCAGCCCGCTCGACGCCATCCAGGCGGCGACGGTGTCGGCAAGCTCCGCGATCGTCAGGACGTGTCGCGGCTTGGCGCTCCTCCCGAAGCCCGGTAGGTCGAGGGCGTAAGTAGAGTGATAGGCGGCGAGCCGCTCGGCGGTGGGGACCATGTAGCGGCTCGAGACGACCAGCCCATGCAGCAACACCACCGGCAGCCGCCCGGGCGGGACGGGATCCACCGAGACGCGGGCGTGCAGGTCCCAGCCGCTAACGCGGGTCCAATGGCTCTCGACCCCCTCGATCCGCTCCGCTACCTGCGTCGTCATGACCAGGTCCTATCCTGGCAGGATCGGTACCAGGCACCTCCTGGGAGC
>JACCZL010000581.1 GCA_013695975.1 Chloroflexota bacterium | reverse complement strand
GGATGGTTTGGGGAGAGATGCCTCCCTCGGCGTTCTGTCGCGCTCGTGATCGCTCGATCAGGGCCAGAAATTCGGGGTGCGTGCTCAGCGTCAACGTCTCCAGGTCCGCGTTCTCGATCGCGACGAGCGCAGCGATGGGCTTCCCGTCAACTGTCACGATCACGGGCTCCGAACCGACGTCGCGCACGTACTCCGCGAGGCTGTCGGTGGCCTCGTCCAACTCGAGTGTCCTCATAGGTCGATCGCTTGCTATCCCGGTTCGGACCTGGTTGCGGCTCTTGACTCCCACAGCGCGGATGAGCACCCGAGCTTCGGGTTCGTCCTCAACGTCGTAATACCGATCCCGCGAGCTGAGGCCGTGAATTCGGGGTTCCCCCCAACCTGGCCTGCCCTGGAGTACGCAGCTCACTCTGCGCATAACGGCTATTCTCTCCTGACATTATGCTGCCAGCAGGCGAGAGTCAGTGGGGGAGTAGAGTACCTGGATCGTCCGACGGAGAGCCCGCGACGCCGCAGGAGGTGCCGCCGCGACTGGACGGCGACGTTCCGCGTGACGAGGAGCTGCAAGGCCCGGACCTCTGGACGGCATTGGTCCGGGCGGCCGCGTTGCGTGGTGGCGGGTGTACGCCGAGCGCCGCGCTCAACCTGATCATCCCAGAGACGGCCAAGCGCGGCGACACTGATCCGCGAAGGCGTAACGCTGAGCTGCGCCTCGTCGCTGAACACCGTGGCAGACAGCAGCATGATCGTCCTCGGGCGCGTGCCGAGGCCCCGAGCGGAGGGTGGGTCGCGGCTACGACGGCCCCGTTCGCTCCAGCATCGTCAGGAAAGCCGCCGGACTGACGATGGTGATCCCTTCAAATGGGCTGAGCACGACCAAGTCCTCGTCGCCGCTCACGATCACGTCCGCCTTGCCGGCCACGGCGGCCTCGAGGAACTTGTCATCCTTCGGGTCGCGACAGGCCGCGATGCGGCGGGTCGGCACCACGAGCTCGCCTTTTTCGACGATGAGTTGCTCGATGCTCGCAATCGTCTCGTCGGCGGTCAGGAGCCGACGGGTGATACGAGGTCGGCGAAGCACCTCGGCGATCTCGGCGAGCGCTGCGCTCGAGTAGATCAGCGTGTAGGCGCCTTGCCGCAAACGATCGACGATCGGCCCGACCGTGCCATGCGGCTTGAGGGCCGATCGAGCGACGATGTTCGTATCGACGACCGCGCGCATCTAACGCTTGGCTTCCCGCATGGCCTCCCGAACCTCCCGAATCGCGGCCTCGACCTCGGCGGCGATCTCGTCCTCGTCGACGTCCCGGCTGTGGGCGGCCTGGCGCGCCCGCAGCTCGTCGAAGCGAGCGAGGGGATCCTGCTCCTCAAGCCGCCGGTAACGCAGGAACTGTTCATACGGGATCACGACCGCCTCCGGCCGGCTGCCCCGCAGGAGCACGTACGGCACCCCCTGGCGGGCCACCTCGTCAAGCACGCCGCCGAGGCGTCCCTGGAGCTCGGCCACGTCGATGGTCTTCTGCATATCCGAACCTTTGAAGCGTCTTACCTACTGTACCACGACGGCGCCCCGGTCGCTGTCCTGAGCGCGCTCTAGCGACCGCATCCTTGCGCCTCGCCGTCGAGCCGCTCTTTGAGCCACATGCGGATGAGCGTCTGATAGGGGAGGGACCGGTGGGTCGCCTCGCGCTTGAGCGCTTCGATCATGTCGACGGGCAGTCGGAGGTTGATGGGTTTGGTGCGGCGGGCGCATATCCCAGCCCGTAAACGGACGACTCGCGCCGGCTTGCCGCGACGGCACTGTAGGTCGAAGGCGAGCGGGCGTCAAGCCGCGGCCTCGTCTTTTGACCGAGAGTTCCGCCCGGCGCGCGGCAAGGCCGCCTTCACGACACCCTTATTCGCGCCCATCTGCATCGGCGCGGCGATGATGCAGGTTGATAACGCAAGGCTTATCAACGGCTGCGGTCGCCCTGGGACCAGAGGAGGTCGGCGCGCACCACCATCGCCCCGCGACGTGGTGCTCGTCTCCTGGGATGACGTGGCCCTCAGGCGGACGGCCGCAAGATCGCGAAGGCGAGTCGCCGCACGCGCTCGGGGTCCGGCCCCCAACCGATGTCGTGGTCGTGGAACCACTGGCCCTCGAGCAGGATCTCGTGTGTCCCCTCCGAGAGCGGCGACCCCGAGGGAGCGTCGCCGATGCGGACGTCGAGCTGCGTGAAGACGCTGGTCGCCTCGTCGCGCGACAGGAGTCCGCGCTCGATCGCATCGAGCGCCCACAGTGCCAGGACGGCGATCGACGCCTCAGTCTCGCCAGCCGGAACCGAAGGGTAGCGCTCGGCGATGACCTCGGCGACCTTACGGATGTCGCCGACAGCCGCGGGCGGGACTGTCGTGGTGGTCATGACTGGCCTCCCCGCCGGATCGGGATCTGGTGTCGGTGTAGGACGGTCCCGGCGCGGTCGTAAACCTCGTGCCAGACCTCGCGCGTCTGGCCGTCGGAGCCGACGATCTTGCGTGTCATCGCCAGCTCGCCCCGCGCCGCCGGGTGCTTGCGGAAGTACAGCTCCTCGCGCGACCCGTCGGGAAGATCGTTGACGATATCGGGTCGCTTCGACATTGTACGCCGCCTCGCTGTTCTGGCGATGAGAGATAGTCACCATGAGCACCACATCGAGCTTGGGCCGATCGAGGCCCGCTGCTGAGCAGCACCTGTCGACAACGGAAGGACTCCCCGCGCGGTCAGCACGCTCCGTCCTCCGTCCGACGCCGCCCGCGGGACGCTCGGTAGGTCGGGAGACGTTGGCCGTGCGGGCGCAGGACGAAGATGATCATCGCGCGCCCAAGATGATCATCGATGTGCGCTGAGCAAGTTGGCAATCGAGGACGGCCGGATGAGCATCTTGGGGCGCGAGCCGAGGCTCAATGCAGAGGGTGGACGGCGGATTGGCACGCTGATGGAGGCGCCACCGTGGGCGTCGCCGTGCGGGAGCTAGGCGATCATGGCTCGAGGCCGACCGCTCGGCGGGCGCGGCGG
>JACCZL010000565.1 GCA_013695975.1 Chloroflexota bacterium | reverse complement strand
TAACGAGTGGGCAGTGGGCAGTGGGCAGTGGGCAGTAGACGTCTATCGCCTACTGCCTACTGTCGCCGTTGCGCAGGTCTCGACGAAGGCGGCGAAGAGGCGGCGGCTCGGCTCGTGGAAGCCGACGAGGTCCTCGGGGTGGAATTGGACCGCCAGGAGCCAGGGGTGCTCGTCGCTCTCGACGCCCTCGATCACGCCGTCTGATGACCAGGCGACGGCTCGGAGGCCGCGCCCCAGGCGGCGGACCGCCTGGTGGTGGTAGCTGTTGGCCGACAGCGTGGTCGTACCGAGGACCCGAGCCAGGCGCGAGTCGCCGGCGACCTCGATCGCGTGGACCAGCTCGGAGCGCGGCCCGTGGTGGGGGCTCTGGGGATGCTCCAGGCCTTCCGAGGGCAGGTCCTGGATCAGCGAGCCGCCGAGGGCGACGTTGAGGAGCTGCTGGCCGCGGCAGAGGCCGAGCGTCGGGCGCTCCTCGGCGACGGCCCACGTGGCGAGCCGCAGCTCGAGACCGTCGAGCGCCTCGTCGACCAGCGTGGTGGGGTGAGCCTCCTGGCCGTAGTGGCTCGGCTCGACGTCTAGCCCGCCCGGGAAGACGACTCCGTCGAGCAGGTCGAAGGCCTGGCGCAGGAGTCCCACATCGGCCATCGGCGGCAGCAGCAGGGGGACGCCGCCCGCGTCGGCGACCGCGCGGGCGTAGGTCCCGCGGATCCGTAGGTACTCTGGACTGTGCGGCATCTCCCGCCCGAGCGGTATCCCGATCACCGGCCGCCGCGCCGTGCCAATCGCCACCATTGAGATCATCCTCCTGGAGCGTGCCCCATACGATTGTCGCCGATCGCGGCGTCGGCCGTCGAAAGCCGTGGTGGCTGATGAGCCTGACTGCGCCTGTGTGTGGTGATCCGTGGAAAGAGCTTGCCTCATGTGGCATGCTAGTGCAATGAAAATGGCTCAACTGGTCGAGGCTGTCGACGGTGAGCCGGTGTTCGAGACCGGACTGCTGCTGGCGGGAGCCGTCGATGTCGGAGACGTGCGTCGGCAGTTGTCGCGCTGGACGAAGTCTGGGCGGGTGTACCAGTTGCGGCGTGGGCTCTACGCTCTGGCGCCGCCGTTCCAGAAGGTCAGGCCCCACCCGTTCCTCGTCGCCAATCGGATGGTCCACGGCTCCTACGTGAGCTGCCAGTCGGCCCTGGCCCACTACGGCCTGATCCCGGAGCACGTGCCGGTCGTGACCAGCGTCACGACGGGGCGTCCCACGCGCAGGGACACCCCGCTGGGAAGCTTCGACTTTCGCCACGTCAAGCGCGAGCTGCTGCGCGGCTACCGGCTGATCGAGCTGGGTGGTGGCCAGCGGGCGTTCGTCGCCGCGCCGGAGAAGGCCCTGCTGGACCTGATCTGGCTCCAGCCGGGTGGGGATGGGCGGGGCTACTTGCGCGAGCTGCGCCTGCAGAACACGGATCGCCTCGACCTGGAGCGGCTGCGGCGCGAGGCCGAGCAGGCCAACAGTCCCAAGCTGCGACGAGCGGCCGAGCGGGCCGCCGTCCTCACACGGGAGGAATCTGGGGAGTACGAGACGCTGTGAAGGAGTACCTCGCCACGCTCGTGCGGGCGAGCCCCGACCCCGCGCACGGCCGAAATGTGGCACGCGAGTACCTCCAGGCCAGGATCCTCGGCGGCCTCCAGCGGGCCGGCGCGATGATCCCGCTCGCGTTCCAGGGTGGCACCTGTCTGCGCTTCCTGTACTTCATCCCCCGCTATTCGGAGGCTCTCGAATTCGTGCTCGAACGACTCGAGGCGTCGTACGACCTCCGCGGGTACTTGCAAGCCATCCGATCGGAGCTCACCGCCGAGGGCTACGCCGTCGAGCTCAGGCTGAACGATCGACGGGCCGTCCACAGCGCATTGGTCCGCTTCACCGGATTGCTGCACGAGCTGGACCTCTCCCCACATCGGGACGAGGTGCTGGCGGTGAGGATCGAGGTCGATACTCGCCCACCGGCCGGTGCGGGCCTATCGACGACCCTGACCCGCCGCCACGTGACGCTCCGGCTCCAGCACCACGATCGGGCGTCGCTGCTGGCCGGCAAGCTGCACGCCGTCCTGCAGCGGCCGTTCCTCAAGGGTAGGGACGTCTATGACCTGCTCTGGTACCTGAGCGACCCCCAGTGGCCCCCGCCCAACCTCCTGCTCCTGAACAACGCCTTGCGCCAGACCGGCTGGACTGGAGTGGACCTGGACCAGGCGAGCTGGCGCGGCGTGGTCCGCGACCGGCTCCAGACCATCCCATGGGAGCGCATGCTGGCCGACGTTCGGCCCTTCCTGGAATCTGGCGCGGAGGCCGAGCTCCTGACCCGTGAGCACGTGTTGCGCCTACTCGGGTAGGGTAGCACCTGGCACCGATACCCGGAAGCCTAGCGGGTGACCCACCGCATGCCATGCGCTCCTACAGCATGGCATGCGTGCCCTGGGAGGAAGTCCAGTGATGAACAAAGTGCGTCTCCAGGACATGACCTGGAAAGAGGTCGAGCAGAAGGTTGGCGAGGGCGTGACCGTGATCGTGCCGTTCGGCTCGCAGGAGCAGCACGGTCCCCAGACGCCGATGGGCGACTTCACCATCTGCGAGCGGGTGGCCCGAGCGGCCGCCGAGCAGACCGGCGCCGTCGTCGCCCCAGTCGTCCCCTTCGGCTACTCCGAATACTTCAAGTCCTATCCCGGCACCATCAGCGTGCGGGCGACCACCATGGCGGCGGTGCTCGAAGACTACGTCGACTGCCTGGTCGGCCAGGGATTCGAGCGGATCGTCTTCTTCAACGGCCACGGCGGCAACGCCGGCCTGCTGGACCACCTCTGCCGCCGGATCCGCGCCGAGCGCGGCCTGCGGATCCCCGTCGTCAGCCCGCTCGCCTTCCGCGGCCAGGAGCTCACCAAGCGTCTCTACGGGGAGGCTACCGACGCTATCGGACACGGCGGCGAGCCGCTGACCTCGCTCCAGATGTACCTCAACCCCGGCCTGGAGCGGCTCGACCTCGCGGTCCCTGGCCGGGCCCACGAGTTCCACGGCCTGAAAGTCCGCGGCGTCAACCAGGTCGACTTCCAGGGCACGCCGGTCCAGATCTCCTTCAATTACGACGAGATCACCGACCCATCCGGCGTGATCGGCGACGCCCGCCAGGCAACCGCCGACAAGGGCCAGGCCCTCTTCAAAGCGATGGTCGAAGGCTGTGCCGCCTTCCTTGAATGGTTCAAGGATGTGCCGGCCAGCGACGGTAGACCGTAGACGGGGATGCTGCCCGGTTCCTCGTCTACCGTTCCCCGTCTACCATCTACCGCTTCAGCCGTGGGTCCAGCGCATCCCGCAGGCCGTCGCCGAGCAGGTTGAAGCCGACCGCCACGAGCAGGATCGCCAGGCCCGGGATCGTCGCGAGCTGGGGGCTGCTGGTGATGAAGTTGCGGCCGGTGCTGAGCATCGCGCCCCACTCGGGCGTCGGCGGCTGTGGGCCGAGTCCGAGGAAGCTCAGGCCGGAGGCGGTCAGGATTGCCGTGGCCAGGCGCAACGTAGTCTGGACGACCAGTGGTGGCGTCACGTTGGGCAGGATGTGGCGCCACATGATGCCGCCGTCAGGGGTGCCGAGCGCGCGAGCCGCCAGGACGTAGTCCTGCTGCTTGGCCACCAGGGTCGAGCCGCGCGCGACGCGGGCGAAGGCCGGAATCGAGT